>SFQY01000022.1 GCA_004562395.1 bacterium
ATTAATTTAAAAAACCGTATACACAATTACACTATACAAAATAAATAAAGCGACATCAAAAAGTTAGATATTTATCAAAATAACATACTATTATGCTCGCTAACCATTTAAAAAGTTCTGTATAGCCTAATTTTTGAAGAGTTTAGGATTCAATATCGCTCATCATTCACGCCCCCTATCCTTTGTCTATATTATGCCACACTTTCCCTTTTCCTGCAGCGGTTTTGAGACGCTATTTGCATTCTCAGCAAATCCGTAATAACCGCACTTTTCGCATCCTACTTCTTCACTATTCACTATTACCTATTACTTTCCAAAAATCGGCCCCCAAAAATTAGTGAATAGTGAATAGTGAAGAAGTAATAAGTAAAATCGGCAATCTTCTGTCGAAGATTGCCGATTTTTTGGAGGTACCGCCCAGATTTGAACTGGGGAATAAAGGTTTTGCAGACCTTTGCCTTACCACTTGGCCACGGTACCGTATGAAATAAGGAACGCTTTTCGGTGCGTTCCTTATCTGTTTGGAGCGGGTGACGAGGCTCGAACTCGCTACCTCCACCTTGGCAAGGTGGCGCTCTACCAGATGAGCTACACCCGCATCTCGGTTCCGGTTTTATCGGAACCGTGGTGCCTCCGGTCGGAATCGAACCAACGACACGCGGATTTTCAGTCCGCTGCTCTACCTACTGAGCTACAGAGGCATATTGAGGAGAACAAACTCCTCAATGCTGCATAGATGCAATATGGCGACCCGGAACGGACTCGAACCGTCGACCTCCAGCGTGACAGGCTGGCGTGCTAACCGACTGCACCACCGGGCCAAATGGAATGGTGGGAACAACAGGGCTCGAACCTGTGACCCCATGCTTGTAAGGCATGTGCTCTCCCAGCTGAGCTATGCTCCCGAACACTTCGCGTTGACTGTTTGCCTCAGCGACGTGTTTTATTATACACAAGGGGTCCCGTTTTGTCAAGAACTTTTTTCGATTTTTTCCTGACAATTATTCTGTGGAGTATCCCTGATATTCCCCGCCATTTCCGGAAGATTTCAAATTTTTTCCAGCAATTCTCTGATGTCCTCCGGTGTGAACCGGTAGACGGTGTCACAGAATTGGCATTCGACCGGGAAGGTTTTTCCCTCCTGCATGATATCCGTCAGTTCCCGGCGGCCCAAGCTGATCAGAGCGCTTTCCACCCGGTGCCGGGAGCAATAGCACTTATAGCAGACCGGAGCCGTCTCCATAAACACCACACCCAATGTACCGCAGACCTGGCCCAGGATATCCTCCGGTGTCATCCCCGCCTCCAGCATGGGAGTCACGGCACCGGCGCGCTGGATACCGGCCTCCAGCGCGGAAATGATCTCCTCCGGTGCTCCGGGCAGCAGCTGTACCAGGTATCCCCCCGCCACCTTCACACTTCTGTCCCGGTCCACCAGTACGCCCAGGGCACAGGCCGTAGGCGTCTGCTCCGACTGGGCAAAATAGGCTGTCACATCATCGCCGATCTCCCCGGAAACCAACTGCGTAGAGCCGACATAAGGCTCCTTCATCTGCAGGTCCCGGATCACCGTCAGCGTGCCGTCGGTGCCCACGGTGGCGCCCACGTCCAGCTTGCCGGGATATTTTTCCACCAACGGGACCTTAGGCTCCGTAACGCAGCCCCGGACATTGCCAGCAGCATCGGAAACCACGGTAATGGTCCCGATGGGACCGCCGCCCCGGATCTGCAGGGTCATGGAGCCGTTTTCCACCTTCTGCATGTTGCCCATCATGGAAGCTGCCGTCAGCGCCCGTCCGAAGGCTGCCGTGGCATTCGGCGTCGTCCCCTGTATTTCCGCGCCCCGGCGAACAAGCTCCGTAGAGCGGATGGCCACAGCCTTCACAAAACCGTCCATAGACATTCCGCGAACCAAATAATCGTTCATTTTCTTTTTCCCTTTCTTGCTTTGAAATAGATCCGCTGCTCCCCTTCCCTGGGCGCCTCAAACAGCCGGTCAGCATAAACACCGATATGTGTGAAGCCAGCTGCACGCAGATATTCCGTCAGCTGCTCACGGGAATAGGCATATTCCCGGTGTTCCTCGAAGGACCGCTGCCACAGCCCTCCCCGTCGCTGAAACAGATCCATGCCGTAGGAGCAGATATTGCTGGCTTCATCAAATTCTCCCCGCCAGACGCAGTACACGTCGTCATCCTCGTCCAGGAACACCTGTCCGTCCATGGCCCGGAGCTTTTCCGGGGTGTTGACGTCGAAAATAAAGATTCCGCCGGGGTTCAAAGCCTTGTAGATCCGGCGGATGGCCTCAGCGCAGTCCGCTGGGTTTGTGATGTAATCCAGACTGTCCAGGGCGCAGACCGCCAGGTCAACGCCTCTGTCGAGCCAGAGCCTCTGAAGAGGCTGGCAGAGGAACCGGGGCGGATTTTCCATTTCCGCGGTTTTCTGCTGTGCCACCGTCAGCATCTCCTCGGACATGTCCACCGCCGTAACCCGAAGGCCGCGCCGTGCCAGGATCGCGGCAACGGAACCGGTTCCGCAGGCCAGGTCAACGGCAGTCCTTGGCTTCAGGCCCTCCTGCCTGAGGATCTCCTCATAGAAATTCACCGTGGCTTCATAATCCACGTCATTGGTCAGCCGGTCATAGCTGGCGGCCAACGCCTCATACGCACCCATAACATTCCTCCCGGGAAATTGGAAGTCAGCGGAAAGGGAAATCGCGAAGAAGCACGGCATTCCTTTCGGTTTTACAAGATATCCGCTTGGACGAGCTTCTTCCTGATTCGCTATTTACGATTCCTTATTTCTTTTTGCGCATATCGGTTTTCTCAGCAAAGCAAAAAAATGGCGTTTGACGGGGTATACCGTAGGGCGGGGGCTCGCCCCCGCCGCTCGGTTCCGGGTTTGAACGGTTGCCATTTAACCTAAATATCCAAAAGCGATACGTTTTGGCGGAGGCGAGCCCCCGCCCTACAGTATGAACGAACCTTTTTCCATTCAACAAACCGATCGGAAATTTGCAGCGGGTCGGCGGGGTCATGACATAAGCCCTACGCCCCCCGTTAAACACCAATTTATCGGACAGCGGAGCAAAGCCGATAGACACATTCCTTTTTTATAAAACACAACCCGGCCCGTTCGGGCCGGGTTGCGGAAACGCTGGTTCAGCGCTTGAAAATACTGAAGATCTCGTCAATATCGCTCATGTCGGCGCTCTTGGTAGGCTGCTTGGCAGCCGCGACAGGAGTATCGATATCCTCCGGGACAAAGCTGGGGGAGGAAGGCGCGGTCTTGGCTCCGGCAGCGGCCTTGGGCGCGAAGGATTCGGGCTTCATGTCAAAGCCGGTGGCAATCACGGTAACCCGCATCTCATCCTGGAATTCCTCAGCAATGGTGGCACCGAAGATGATATTGGCATCGGGATTCGCCGCTTCCTGGACAATACCGGCAGCGGTCTCCACGTCGTCCAGCGTCATCTCGGAGGAACCGGTCACGTTGACCAGCACGCCGGTAGCACCGTTGATGGAGGTCTCCAGCAGGGGGCTGGAAACGGCGGCGGTAGCGGCCTGCTCCGCCTTCTCACGGCCGGAGGCGGTGCCCACACCCATATGGGCCCGGCCCGCGTCCTTCATGACAGCGGACACGTCGGCAAAGTCCAGGTTGATGATCACGTTCTTGCAGAAGCCCACCAGCTCGGAAATGGAGGTCACGGCCTGCTTCAGCACATCGTCCGCGATACCGAAGGCGTTGGCAAAGGTGATCTTCTGGTCGGTGACATACTTCAGACGGTCATTGGGGATGATGATCAGGGAGTCCACCTTGCCGTTCAGGTCGGCAATGCCCTGCTCCGCCTGGCGCATCCGGTTGGCGCCCTCGAACTTGAAGGGCTTGGTGACCACGCCAACGGTCAGGATCCCCGCCTCATGGGCCAGATCAGCCACGATGGGAGCCGCGCCGGTGCCGGTGCCGCCGCCCATACCGGCGGTGATGAAGACCATGTCGGTGCCCTCCAGAGCCTTGGAGATGGCGGCCCGGGATTCCTCGGCGGACTTTCTGCCGATCTCCGGCTTGGAACCGGCGCCCATGCCGCCGGTCAGCTTTTCACCGATCTGGATCTTATTTTTACAGACAGATTTATTCAGGTCCTGCTTATCGGTGTTTACAACAACGAAATCCACGCCGCCCACGCCGGCGTCGATCATCCGGTTGATGACATTGTTGCCGGCGCCGCCGACACCGATCACTTTGATCTTTACAACGCGATCCTGTAAACTTTCGGACATATTACTCTTCCTCCTATGTATCTTTTCGCAGTCGCGGGTACGCCGCTTCCGTCTCGTTTCGTTGCTCATGCTCTTTACATTCTATCCTTAAATTCTGGATTGGTCAATAGAAAATCTTCCGATTCGCCAAATTATTTACAAAATTATTACATCTTATGCAAAGGGTGTATATCCAACCTTGTCAGGCCAAATGGTAAAGCTCAGGTCCAGAATTCCGGACTGATAGTCACTCATCTGCAGGATCACGTCGTTCATACACGCGATTTTGTAATCCAGCCGGGAGGAATCTCCCAGGTTCACCTGATAGCGGGTACCGTACCACAGGACAATATCCTCAATGCGGCTGACATCCACACTGGCGGCGCTGCCCACGATATCGTTTTCTTCCAGTGCCTTCAGGATCTGAAGCGCGGTGGTCAGGCGCTGGGCTCCGGTGATGGTAACGGGAACCACCTCTCCCGAGGCATCCGTCCCCGCAGGGGCACTTTCCGTGGCAATGCCCTTTTCACCGGCAACGGGATACTCCAGAGTCACACCCAGGACCTGGGTATAGTTGGAGGCTTTTCCGCTGTTGGTCTGCTCCACCACCCGGCCGTCGGAGTTCATCAGCCACCACTGGCCGTTGGAATCCTTGATGGCGTAGACCACCTCCTCTTCCACGATGATAATATTGACAGTATCCGGTAATTTTATACCGAAGCGCACATCTTTGACATAGGGAAGATTGGCCTTGATCAGCGCTCCCGCCCGGGCCCGGCTGAAGGTCAGAAGGTTGTCGCCTTCGCTGATCCCGGAGGCTTCCCGGACCGTCCAGGCGCTGTATACATCCGCGCCGGATACGGTGATGGTCTCCACCTTGAAAAAGACGGACAGTCCCATGACCAGCGCGACGACCACCGCCGTGACCGTCAGAAGCTGAACGAACAGCCGGTTTCGGTTAAAGGCCTGGGGCTGGGTATAGATCACAGCCGGAGCAGGCTGCTGGGGCCGCTGTTTGGGACGGGAGGTCTTCTTTGAGGACCGCTTTTTCTCCTGCGCATCCGCCGCCCGCTTTTGGGCCGCGCCGCGGAAAAGGGCTCCCACAGAAGCCAGGGCAGATTTCTTCTTGGGCTTACTGTTGCCGTAGGCACGCTTTTTATTGGAAACACTGTCCGGCAGGCCCTCCTGCCGGGATGATTTTGGGGCCTGGGTTTTTTGTGCCGCGGGACGCTGTTTGCGGTCGGGCTGTTTCTGTACGGAAGCCGCCGGACGGCGCCGGGCCTCTCCGGTTCCGGAAGGGGACTGCTTCGGCTGCTGACGGGGTGCGGGTTTACTTGCTCCGGCGTTTCCCTCCGCACCGGCGCGCCGCTGGGTTCCGGCAGGGGCAGCCGGTTCCTTCCGGGGCTGGCGGGAGGGTTCCTCCGCCGCGGGACGCCGCGTGCCGCTCTGGGCACGCTTCTGGCCGTTTCCCGGAGATTGCTGACGGGGGCGGCGGGCAGCCTCCTCCCGTTTCTCTTGTGTTTTATCCATATGGTTCCTCCTGGGTTGGGACTTCAGCGCGAGGCCAGCTGCTCCACAATATCGCAGATCCGGTCTGTGGAATCCAGCCGCACCATCGCGTGAAGCTTTCCGGACATTTCCTCACGGCGGGCCTCGTCGGCCAGCAGCGTCTTGATCTGTCCGTACAGAAGCTCCGGCGTGCAATCCTTCTCCAGGATCACCACCGCGCCGCCTCCCGCTTCCAGGACCCGGGCATTTTTCTCCTGATGGTTATTGGTCACATTGGGCGAGGGAATCAGAATGCAGGGCGTACCGGAGGCGGCAATCTCATTGCAGGTTGCGGAACCGGCACGGCCGATCACCACATCTGCCGCCGCCATCACGGCGGGCATGTTGTAGATATACTCCCGGATATCCAGAGAAGGACAGTTCTCGTAATCCACACCGTTATCCTTCACCCGCCGGGGCATCCATTCCTTTCCGAAGCTGCCGGTGGCGTGGATATGATGGAAGGGAAAGCCATCCTTCTGCTCCAGGGCCATCATGTCGGCCACGGTCTCATTCATGACCTTTGCGCCCTGGCTTCCGAAGGCGGAAGCCACCACATAGCCGCTGAGCCCCAGCTCCTTCCGGGCTTCCTCCTTGGTATCGTAGATGAATTCCCGGCGGACGGGCATTCCCACCACCTCCACCTTTTCCGGATGCTTATAGTGCCGGACGCTTTCCTCAAAGGCCACCAGGACCCGGCTGGCCCTGCTGGCCGCCAGCTTGGTGGTCACACCGGGGACCGCGTTGCTCTCGTGGACGCAGGTGGGGATTTTCATGGACTGGGCGGCATGCAGTGCCGGGAAGCTGGCGTATCCGCCGGTCCCGATCACCACATCGGGCTGAAATTCCCGAAAAATCTCCTTACAGGCTTTGGACGCGCTGAGAACGCATTGGACAGCCTTGATATTTTTCTTTAACGCGGCAAGGTTTTTTCCGCGGCTCAAGCCGGAGCCGGGAAGACACCTGACCTCATATCCCGCCTGGGGGACCAGCTTCTCCTCCATGTGACTCACCGCCCCAATAAACAGGATCCGGCAGTCCGGATGGCGCTCTTTCATCATATTGGCAACCGCGATGGCAGGATTGATATGTCCGGCTGTGCCGCCGCAGGTAAAGATCAGGTTCATACGCATTCCTCCTGAAGTTTTCTCTGGTTTCTGTGTCTGGATATACTTAAAACGATCCCCATTTCTCCCAGGTTCACCGCCAGCGCCGTGCCTCCATAGGAGAAAAAAGGCAGCGCGATGCCGGTGGACGGGAGCAGGTTCGTGACTACGCAAAGATTGAGAACGGTCTGTACGGCGATCAGCGTGGTCAGCCCCGCCGCCAGGACTGTGGAAAAACGGTCCCGGGCATGAAGGGCGATCCAATAGCCCCGCACAATGGCCGCGGCAAACAATACCACGATTCCCAGCGCTCCCACCAGCCCCAGTTCTTCACAGCAGATGGCGAAGATATAGTCGTTGTACTGAAAGGGCAGGTACAGATATTTTTGCCGGGATTTTCCGAAGCCCAGACCGAACAGGCCTCCGGAACCAATGGCGTACAGAGACTGCAATATCTGATAGCCGGTATCGCCGGGATCCTGCTCCGGGTGCAGCCAGGCGGTGACCCGGTCCCCGGCGTAGCCCATGAAGCTGATATAGATCACCACGAATACCGCGGCGGCTCCCGCCCCGGCCAGGAGCCATTTGGGACTGGTGCCCGCCACAAACATCATCACCACGGCGACCATACCCATGAGCATAATGGCCGACAGGTGCTTTTCCAGCGCCAGGGGGATCAGGATCCCCATCAGCGCCATACCGAAGCCCATGACGCCGTAGCGGAACTGCTTTGCGTCCTGCCCGAACAGGCGGGTAAGCCGGGCAAACAGAAGGATCATGGTAAACTTCGCGATCTCCGAGGGTTGAAACTGAATTCCCGCCAGATTGATCCAGCGCCGCGCGCCGTTGACTTCTTCTCCAATGACCAGCACGGAAAGAAGCAGCACAATGCTGAAGCCATACAGCGGCCAGGCAAACCGGTACCAGACCCCGGCGGGGATCCGGCTGAAAAAGTACATGGCTGCCAGGCCGATGGCGGCGCAGACCGCCTGTTTCTGCAGATATTTTGTGGAAATTTCGTAGCCGGTGTCATACTCGCTCTGGGCAAAACTCGCTGAGTAGAGCATGGTGAGCCCCACGGTCAGAAGTGCAAGCACCAGAAACAAAAAGGGATAGTCAACACTTTCCCCCGCCCGAGAGCGGCGGTCCTCTTTGGCACGGATTGCACGCTCCGATGCCATAAGACACTCCCTTCTATGGAAGAGACAGGATAGAAGATATTCTGAGATCAGCGCTGTCTTGTATCTTCCTTAACGATTAACCATTCAGGCCTGCGATGCCGAACCAGGCCAATACGCACATAATAGCGGAAACCGTGGCAAAGGTCAAAACAATTTTTTCTTCCTTCCAGCCGCACATCTCAAAATGGTGATGAATGGGGGCCATTTTGAACAGGCGCTTGCCGTGGGTCATCTTAAAGTAGGAGACCTGGAGGATATCGGACATGGTTTCACAGATGTAAACGAAACCCACCAGGATCAGAATCAGCGGCATTTCCAGGGCAAAGGCCAGGGTTGCGACCACGCCCCCCAGGAACAGAGAGCCGGTGTCTCCCATAAAGACCTTGGCCGGGTGCCAGTTGTAGAACAGGTAGGCGATGAGACCGCCGATCAAGGACGCGGGCAGCAGCGCCAGGTCAAACCGTCCCAGCTTGACAGCGGCGGCGGTGAAGAACACCATGACAGGCAGGGTCACGGAGCTGCTCAGGCCGTCCACACCGTCGGTGAGGTTCACGGAGTTGACGCAGCCCACCATGACGAACATGGCAAAGAAAATGTAGACGATGGGGTGCAGCCGGAAGCTGACATTGAAGAAGGGAATGTACAGATGGGTGTCCATGCTGCCGCTTTTGTACATGGCGTACAGGAACACCGCCGATACGGCCATCTGCAGCATGGCCTTCTGCAGGGAGGTCAGGCCCAGATTCCGATGGAAGCGGATCTTGGTAAAGTCATCCAGGAAGCCGATAAATCCGAAGCAAAGCGCCAGGAGAAGAACATAGAACACGGTGTAGTCCGTCATGAGAGGCAGATTGCCCAAAAGGCACACGATCGCGGCCAGGATGAACATCAGTCCGCCCATCATGGGGGTTCCGGCTTTGTAGTTATGCCAGGTGGGACCGATCTCCCGGATGGACTGACCCGCTTTCAGCGCCCGCAGTACCGGCAGCAGCAGGTATCCAAACAAACCGGAAAGCCCGAAGCTGATGACGCCTGTGATCAAAATTCTAGTCATGGATGTATCCTCCGTTATTTCTCTTGTTCCAGGAACGCGTCCAGGGCCCGCTCCAGATGCATTCCCCGACTGGCCTTGAACAGTAGTACATCCCCGGGCCGCACCGCATTGCGAAGGGCTTTGACCAGCTCCTCCTGGGTTTCGAACGCCATTCCCTTGTCATCGGGCATACCGCCGGTGATGGTGCCGTCCCGGACCCGGTCCGCGTGAGGGCCGTAGGCGAAGACCATATCCGCCTTTTCCGCGGCGATACGGCCGATCTTATAATGCTCCGCCTGGGTACAGTCACCCAGCTCCAGCATATCGCCCAGCACGGCCACCCGGCGGCCGGGCTTGTTGCCCAGCACGTTCAGCGCGGCTTCCATGGATTCCGGACCGGCGTTATAGCAGTCCTTGATAATGGTATACTCCCCCGCCTGGAAAATCTCCTGTCGTCCGGAGATGTTCCGGAAATGGGCCAGTCCTTCGGAGATCCGCTGGACGGGGACCATCAGCTTCAGCGCTACGGCAATGGCCGCCAGGGCATCATTGACATAGTGCCTGCCCTCCAGGCTCATCTCCACGGGAATGGACAGCCGGCCGGCCTCGGCACGGAACCGGAGGAGGTTTCCCTCCTGACGAACCTCCACGGCCCGGATATCGCAGTCCCCGGATTGTCCGAAATAGGTGATCCGCTGCTGGGGCTGGCGGTCCAGATTCCGAAGAAGGAAATCATCTCCGTTGAGCAAAAGCAGTCCCGTGGGACTCATGCCCTCCACGATCTCCATCTTTGCTTTGCGGATCCCCTCCTGGGAACCCAGGAACTCCATGTGGGCAGTGCCGATATTGATGATGACCGCCACATCGGGATGGCCGATGTTGGAAAGATAGGAGATCTCACCGAAATGGTTCATGCCCATCTCCAGCACCGCGATCTCGGTGTCCAGGGGCATGGCCAGAATGGCCATGGGCATACCGATGTCATTGTTGTGATTGGCCGGGGTTTTGCTTACGCGGAAATGCTCCTCCAGCACACAGGCGATCATTTCCTTGGTGGTGCTTTTTCCCACGGAGCCGGTAACCGCCACCACCCGGGCACCGATGCGCTTCAGCTCTTCCCGGGCGATATCTCCCAAGGCTTTGCGGGGGTCGTCCACATAGATGGCGGGATAATCCCCCACCTTCCGGCGGCAGAGTACCGCCGCCGCGCCGTTTTCCATGGCGGCAGGGATAAAGTCATGTCCGTCCCGCGCTCCCCGGAGAGCCACAAAGAGCTGCCCCGGCTGCAGCAGGCGGGTATCGTTATTGGCCCCGGTGAATTCCAGGTCCGCGTACCGTTCTTCCACGGTACCGCCGCACCAGGCGGCAGCCTGACGGAGGGTGATGTTAGCCATTCTGATTCCTCAATTCCAGCAGGTGGGCTGCGACCTCTTCCCGTTCATCCAGATGCAGTTTTCTGCCTCCGATGTCCTGATAGGTCTCATGGCCCTTTCCTGCAAGTACAATTATATCATCTTTTTCCGCAATGTCCATAGCATATCTGATAGCTGCCCGGCGGTCTTCCATGACAATATATTCCCCGTCTTCCTTTTTAACCCCCTGAAGGATGTCCCGGATGATGGCCATGGGCTCCTCTGTGCGGGGATTGTCGGAGGTGATCACGGCCAGGTCGGACAGCTGTACGCCGATCCTGCCCATAATGGGCCGCTTCATGGGATCCCGGTCACCGCCGCAGCCGAAGACGGCAATGAGCCTGCCCCTGCAGAAATCCCGGACGGAGCGCAGAACATTTTCCAGGCCGTCGGGGGTATGGGCGTAATCGATCAGTACGGAATAGGGGGTCCCGGGAGTGGGGACGACCTCCACCCTTCCCTTGACGCCATGAACGTCTTCCAGCGCCCGGGCGCTCTGAGCAAGGGGGATGCCCAGCTGACGGGCAATGCCCAGCACGGTCAGAGCGTTATAGACGGTGAACCGGCCGGGGATCGGCAGCCGGACCTGGGCCCGTTCCTCCCCCAGCACCGCCGTAAACCGGACGCCCTCGGAGTAAAGCTCCGGATCCTCGGCGTGGAGTCCCGTGGTCCCGGCCACGGAGGTGGTCAGCACGGGACAGGCCGCCGCGGCCAGGATCCTTCCGGAATAGCTGTCATCTATGTTGATAACCGCCCTGTCACACCGGCGGAACAGCTCCGCCTTGGTATCGCAATAGGCGTCCATGGTCTTGTGAAAGTCCAGGTGGTCCTCCGTCAGGTTGGTAAAGGCCGCCGCCTGGAAACGGACGCCTCCGATCCGCTCCAGCGCGATGGCGTGGCTGGACACCTCCATCACCACGTGGGTGCAGCCCGCGTCCCGCATTCTGGCGAACAGGCCCTGAAGTTCAAAGCTTTCCGGCGTGGTCCGCTCCGTGGGAATCACCTCCTGGCCAACCATATTGGCCATGGTTCCGATGAGTCCCACCTTTGCCCCCAGGCAGGTTTCCAGGACCTGCTTGAGCAGCAAAGTGACGGAGGTCTTGCCGTTGGTGCCGGTAACACCGATCATGGTCATGGCTTCGGCAGGATGTCCGTAAAAGCTGCAGCCCAGCAGTGCCAGCGCCAGGCGGTCGGATTCCACCAGAATATAGGGAACCTCCTCCAGAGGCTTCTTCGCCGTAACCACCGCCGCGGCCCCCTTGCTCCGGGCCATGGGGATAAACCGGTTTCCGTCCGCGGCAAACCCGGAAACCGCCACAAACAGACTTCCTTCCGTGACCTTCCGGGAGTCATAGTATACCCCTTGAATATCCAGCTCCGGGTCGGCGGTGCATTCCAGTACCCGGATGTCCTTTAACAATTCCTTCAGTTTCATAGTGATCTCCTTTTTCCCCACTCAGGAGGATCCCGTGGCCATGTCCTGTGCCGGAGAAATGCTTCGGCGAAGGTCAATCCCTTGCCGCCGTGTCCGTAAATTCCAGCGCAATGGTGGTTCCCACCGGGACCTGGGTTTCCTTGGCCACGCTCTGAGCCGTTACCGTAACAGCGGAGGAAATCGCGTTGTTCCCCTTCACCAGAATATACAGTCCCAGCTTCCCGGCCGCGTCACTGGCCTGCTGGCGGTTCATCCCCGTGAAGTCAGGGACCGCCGCCATTGGCTGCTCCGGCTCCTGTCCCAGATACAGCAGGATCTGACTGCCTCCGGGAACGGTCTGTCCCGCCGCCGGGATCTGTCCGGTCACCGTTTCTCCGGTGCCGGAAACCAGGGCGCTCAGGCCAATATTCTTTAGTTTACGCTCCGCTTCCTCCGCTGTCAAGCCCGTATACGCATCCAGCACAATTTCCTGCCCCGCCAGATCCTCCTGGGAGAAGGTTCTCTCCACCCCCAGGTAGGGCAGAATGTCCGCCATCACCGCCCCCACCGTGGGTGCCGCCATGACGCCGCCGGAAATATAAATTCCGGTTTCCCGGGAGGGAGTGTCCAGCGCCACCAGGACAATATACTCCGGATCCTCCATGGGCGCGATGCCCACAAAGGAGACGATCTTATCCTGGACCCGCTGGCCGTTTTCGTCGAAGACATCGATCTTCTCACTGGTTCCCGTCTTCCCGCCGATGGAAAAGCCCGCCACATTGGCATTCTTCGCCGTTCCCTCGGTGACAACGGACCGGATCAAAGCGCGCATGGTCTCGGAGGTCTCCTGCCGGATCGTCCGGCGGATCACCGTGGGCTGCGCCTTCATGACGGTGTTTCCCGCGGCATCCACAACTTCGGATACGATATACGGCTCCAGCAGATACCCGCCGTTGACCACCGAGGCAATGGCCCGCACCAGTTGCAGCGGGGTGAGCTTGAAGGTCTGGCCAAAGGATCCGGAGGTCAGGGACGCCGTGCCCCATTTCTCCGTATCGGTCACCAGCGCCTTGTCGAAAAAGACGCCCTTGCTCTCTCCCGCCAGGTCGATGCCCGTCTTTTCCAGGATCCCGAATTTTTCGATATATTCGTAAAACCGTTCCCCGCCCAGCTTCAGGGCAATATGGGCAAAGGCAATGTTGCAGGAATTCTGCAGTGCCTGGGGGGTCTGTTCCGCCCCATGTCCCGCGGAACGCCAGCAGTGCAGCCTCTGGGCCCGGCCGGGGATCTGCTCCGAACCGGAGCAGTAAAAGGAGGTATTCAGATCAATGGCTCCGCAGTCCAGCGCCGCCGCCATGGTCAACACCTTGAAGGTGGAGCCGGGCTCATAGCCGTCGGACAGGACCCGGTTGCGCCACTGCTTCAGCCTGGCAGCTGCCAGGGCCTCACTGTAAGCCTTTTTTCCCGCTTCATAGGCCTCGCTGCCCTCCGGCTCGGAAAGATACGCCAGCTTCAGCTGCTGGGTCAGGGCAATGGCGCCGGGATCCGTCAGCTCCAGGTAGTTGTTGGGGTCGTAGCTGCCCAGGGTGGCCATGGCCAGGATCTCTCCGGTCTTGCAGTTCATGACCAGGCCGAAGGCGCCGTTGCGCACGTCGTAGCGGGCCATGGCCGCCTCCATCTGCTTTTCCAGGCAGGCCTGGACTGTGGCATCCAGGGTCAGGATCACACTGTCCCCCTGGCGGGAAGCTACGTAATTTTCATAGGAGAAGGGCATATCCATCTCATTGTTGCCCTTGGTGGTGATGACCCTTCCCGTACTGCCGGTGAGATAGCCGTTATAGGCCGCCTCCACCCCCTCGGACCCTTCATTGGAATCGTTGGTAAAGCCGATGACCTGGGCCGCCAGGGTGCCGAAGGGATAATATCTGCGGGAGGTGGGCTCCAGATGGATGCCCAAAATGTTCTGTTCATTGATGTAATTGCGCAGCTGCGCGGCGGTTTCCTCGTCGATCCGGGCGCCCACCTGCTTATAGCGCTTGGTGGTATCCGCCGCCTGCTCCGCGATCCATCCGGGATCCTTGTCCAGAAGCCCGGCCAGGAAGGCGGAGATGGCTTCGATGTCCGCCTTGGACTGCTTCAGCTCATGGGGATCCAGATAAACGTTTTCCACGCTGACGGAGGTGGCCAGAATGTTCATGTTCCGGTCGTAGATGTCGCCCCGGTCCGCCGTAACCGTTGTGGTCCGGGTCTGGTTGCGCAGGGCAAGGCCGGCGTAGTAGTCATAGTCCCGGATCATCAGCGTATACAGCCGCAGCCCCACCGGCACAAATACCAGCACTCCCAGCGTCAGCGCCGTCAGCATGATCCGCCTGTGCTGCCCGCTGTTCAGGCGAAGGCGGTCGTAACGGATCCTTTTTCCCGACTTTTTCCCCATAGGCACCGGCCTTTCTGAAGATATATGGCATCAATGGGCAGCAAGGGAATCCCTCGCCGCCCATTGCAGCTGCTATCTTCATTGTATGGGGTCCGGCCCGGATTATGCGAAGAGACCCTCCCAGAACCAGACAAGATCGTCCAGCCAGGTGCGCTCCGGTTCCGGTTCGGGTACGGTCACACTGATGATCCTGGTGGGCACTCCCTCCACCGGGACCAGTCCCAGTCCCTGGGCCTTGGAGCGGATCTCCTCCAGATCATAGGCTGCGCGGTACTCCTTGCTCAGCCTGGCATTTTCCCGGTTCAGCCGGGACAGGTAATCGGACATGGTTGTATACTGGATCCAGTCCTGCCGGATCTGCAGAGCCCCTGCCACCATGACCGTCAGCAGGACCAACGCCACCACAATGGCCACCAGCGCCACCGGATCCACACCGATCTTCTGCACCCGCTCCACATGGGCCAGAGGCAGACGGGTTTTGGGTTTTCTGCGCTGCTTTTTGGTTTCCAGCTTCTGCGCTTCACTGCCGTAAACATAGAACTGGCCTACATACTGGATCTTGGGTTTGTTGATCATGGATGTCTCCCCTTTTGGGCGGGTTTCGGTTCAAAGCTTCTCACAGATCCGCAGCTTGGCGCTTCTGGCTCTGGGGTTGGATTCCAGCTCCTCATCCCCGGACACGATGGGCTTACGGGTGATCAGCTTCACAGAAGGCTTTTTCCCACAGACACAGACCGGGAAATTGGGCGGGCAGGTACAGCCTTTGGCGGCGTCCGCCATTGCGTTTTTGACGATCCGGTCTTCCAGGGAATGGAAGGTAATGACCGCCAGCCGTCCCCCCGGGTTCAGCCGCGGAATGGCGGTTCCCATGACCTTGGACAGGTCGTTGAGTTCATCGTTCACGGCAATGCGGATGGCCTGGAAGCTGCGCTTGGCGGGATGCTGCTTCTCCCGGAGGGCGGAAGCGGGCATGGCGCCGCGGATCACATCCACCAGCTCCAGGGTGGTCTCGATGGGAGCCGTTTCCCTCCGGCGGCAGATGGCCGCCGCGATCTGAGGCGCGTAACGCTCCTCGCCGTATTCGTACAGGATCTTTTTCAGGTCTTCATAAGACCATTGGTTCACAATTTCGTGGGCGTCCCGGGCGTCCGCATTGTTCATGCGCATATCCAATGGTGCGTCCACCATGTAGGAAAAGCCTCGCTCCCCGTCATCCAACTGGGGGGAGGAAACGCCCAGGTCCAGCAATACGCCGTCCACTTTGTCAATGCCCAACTCATCAAGAGCATTATCCATCTGACTGAAATTGGCGTGCACCAGGGTGACACGCTCTTTAAAAGGCTCCAGCCGCTTTTCCGCCGCCCTGAGGGCGATGGGATCCCGGTCAATGCCTATCAGGCGTCCGGTGGTCAGCTTCGCGGCGATCCGGCTGGAATGGCCGGCGCCCCCAAGGGTACCGTCCACATAGATTCCGTCGGGCTTGATATTCAGCCCTTCGATACACTCCTCCAAAAGCACGGAGACATGATGAAATTCACTCATAGTCCGATGGCCTCCAGAGAAGAAAGGAGCTTTTCGGGCGTCAGGTTCTCAGTCTCAAAGGCCTCGAATTCCTTGGCATCCCAGATTTCCGCCTGACCGGCGCGGCCGACGATCATGACCTCCCGGTCAATGCCCGCGTAGTTCTGCAGAAAAGAGGTCAGGCTGAAGCGAAACTGCTTGTCGGGGGTACACTCCGCCGCGTTCATAAAGATCAGGCTGGTGGCTCCCGCCCGCTGGGAGATGCTCAAAGCGTTGTAATTGTCGGAAAGCCTCTGCCATTCTTCGGCAGTGTAAATGGTGAGACAGCGATGACCGCAGTTGACCCCGAGGGTCACGAAGAAGGTATCACCCAGCTCCGGACGAAGCTTCGCGGGAACAAACAACCGTCCCTTGTCATCCAGCTTGGCAGGATACTTGCCGATCATACGCTCGCCTCCCTTCCACTTTACTCCACTTAGCTACCCTTTTGCTCCATTTACAGACAGTATACTACCACCCGAGCGAAAAATCAATCTTTTTCTTCCGGATTTTTCGTTTTCCCCCGAAAAAACAGGTATTTTAAAACATCCGTTCGGTTTTGAAACAGATACAGCCGCGCAGGGAGACGCTCCCTTGTGCGGACTGTCGATGATTTTATGGACCGTGTAACGATTCAGTCGTAGCAGAGAGTTTCTCGTAAACGATCGTTTGCGCTCCGAAGGTTGCTGTGAACGTACAAGGCTCCCTCTGATGAGGGAGCTGTCGCGAAGCGACTGAGGGAGAGAACATGTTCCGTCTTTTCCCGTATTCATTTAAATGAGATATTTCGGGTACAACTGAATCGTTACCAGACCATTTTGTTCTGGGCCTTCCCTTCAGACCATCCCGAATCCCTTAACTTTTCTCCCCCGTTTCCCGCGCAGAAGGAAATTCACCGCCTGGGTCATCCGGTCAGGAGCAAAAGGAAACCTCCCCGCCCTCCAGGCGCAGCTTTACCCGTCCGGGCTTCCGGGAGCAGCGGAGCAGAAAGCTGGCCAGCGGCCCCTCCACCTCCGTCTGCACCAGCTTGCGAAGCTGCCGCGCCCCGTCCTTTCCCGGGCATTTTTCCAGCAGAAAGGCGCCAAGCTCCTGGGGATACTGAAGCTGCGTACCCAGGGCCTGGACCCGGTCCTGAAGCTGACGCAGATACTTCCAGGCGATGGCCTCCATGGCGCTTTTGTCCAGCTCCCCAAAGCGGATGGTCTGGTCCACCCGCCCCAGGAATTCCGGAGAGAAGGCCTCGCGAAGGGCGTCTCCCATCTGCGCGTCTCTGCCCCCGGCGCAGAAGCCCAGGCCCTCCCCCCGGAGCTGGCCGCCGATGTTGGAGGTCATGACCACAATGGCGTTTTTAAAGCTCACATGGCGGCCTGTGGAATCCGTTAGGACGCCCTCCTCCATGATCTGCAGCAGGACCCCCAGCACGTCGGGATGGGCCTTCTCCAGCTCATCCATCAGCACCAGGCAGTAGGGACGGCGGCGGACCGCCTCCGTCAGCTTGCCCCCCTCCTCATAGCCCACATAGCCGGGAGGGGCTCCGATCAGCCGGGAGACGGACTGCTTTTCCATATATTCCGTCATGTCCAGCCGGATCATGGCATCCCGGCTGCCGTAAACCTGCTCCGCCAGGGCCCGGCACAGCTCCGTTTTTCCCACGCCGGTGGGTCCGGTAAACAGCAGGCAGGCAATGGGTCGATTTCCGTCCCGGATGCCGGAATATCCCCGGCGTACCGCCTCGGCCACGGCCCGGACAGCCTTTTCCTGGCCCACCACCTGACCGGACAGAAGCTCCTCCAGCCCCAGAAGCCGCTCCCGTTCTCCCGCCGTCAATCGTCCCACGGGAATGCCGGTCCGGGCTGAGACCACCCAGGCGATATCCGCCCCGTTGACGCTGCGGCTCCGCCGTCCCTCCGCCGGTTTGGAGAGGTTCTGCATTTTATCCCGCAGCTCCGCCGCTTTTTCAAACTTCCGCTCCCGGACCGCGCCCTGCAGCTCCTGCTCCAGTTCCTTCCGGGCGGCACCGCCCCGGGCGCTGAGCATTTCCTCCATCCGGGCCCGGGCGGCTCCCTCGTCCAGCAGGTCAATGGCCTTGTCTGGCAGATACAGGTCCGGAAGGTAGCGCACCGACAGCCGCACCGACTCCTTCAGCGCGTCCTCGGTGATCCGAAGGTGATGGTGCCGCTCCAGCCCCGGCTTCAATGCCCGAAGGATCGCCAGTGTGGCCTCCTGGGAGGGCTCCTCCACCACCACCGGACGGAACCGGCGCTCCAGGGCGGCGTCCTTTTCAATATACTTCCGGTATTCCTCCCGGGTAGTGGCCCCCAGCATCTGCAGCTCCCCCCGGCCCAGGGCAGGCTTCAGGATATTCGCCGCGTCAATGGCTCCTTCCGCGGCGCCGGCGCCGATGATGGTATGCATCTCGTCCACGAAAAGGATCACATCCCCGCTGCGGCGGATCTCCGACAGCACATCCCGCAGCCGTTCCTCAAACTCCCCCCGGTACTTTGTCCCCGCCACCAGGCTGGCCATATTCAGGCTCACCAGCCGTTTGTCCTTCAGCTCCGGCGGCACATTTCCCATGGCCATTCTCTGGGCCAGGCCCTCGGCAATGGCCGTCTTTCCCACGCCCGGCTCCCCTACCAGAGCCGGATTGTTCTTGTTTTTCCGGCAAAGGATCCCGATGACCATGTCGATCTCCTTCTCCCTCCCGATCACCGGTTCCATGGTGGATGCTTTGGCAATAAGGTCTTCGCTGAACTGTTCCAAAAGCTTCGTAGTGACCGCCTCCTTTTTCCCTTTCGTGGGAGCTTCCCGCTCCCAGCGCAGATATTCCACCGTATGGGTAAACAGCGCGTCGGCGCTGACGCCATTGAGCCGCAGCAGCTCCCCTGCCGCGCCGGACTCCCGGCGGGCCATGGCGAGAAGAAGGTGAACCGGCTGGATGAAGCGGCTGTTCTGCTGCCTGGCCTCCTGGGCAGCGCACCGCAGAAGGCCCCTGGCTTCCCTGGTCAGTCCCTGAGGCAGCGGCAGATCCGGCGTTCCCGCCCCGTAGAGTAGCTGCGCCATGGCTTCCGTCAGATCCGGATCCACTCCCAGCATCCGCAGGAGCTGTCCCGCCGCTCCCGGATCCCGGCTCATGACCAGCAAAAAGTGCATGGAACCCACATAGCTGTGACCCAGGCTTCTGGCCTTCTGTCCGGCCTGCTGGATCAGATCCGCAGTCAACAAATTGTAACGCACGAGGCACCTCCAAGCTCACGGGATATCCTGTCGCGATCCGGCGCCAGGCCGTTCCATGGCCGGTCCTTCTGTCAAAAACGATGATCTCCGACAGGAAGGATCCTGTCACCCGGGGAGAAAATCACGACGTCCGCGCCCCGGCACATTGGGTATCCGGGGCGGTTTCCCTGTCCGAAAAGCATCGCCAAGGCCGCAAAAATTTATTCCGATTTTTTTGAAAAAGGGATTGCGTTTTCGCAAATCCATGCTACAATGAAACTACGTTATCTACATAGCGTGCAAAACATACAAGATTTTGGAGGTAATACCATGGCTTACAACATCACTGACGCTTGTGTCGCCTGCGGCTCCTGCGCTGAGCAGTGCCCCGTCGAGGCTATTTCCGAGGGTGACGGCAAGTACGAGATCAACCCCGATATCTGCGTTTCCTGCGGTTCCTGCGCTGATCAGTGCCCCGCCGAAGCGATCGAGGAAGTGTAATTCTCTTCAAAACCCGAGATTGGCCTGCGCAAACCTTGCGCAGGCCAATTTTTTGTTGTATACTGTTCACACGGCGGCAATGGATTGTGAAATGACCGGGAGCCCCCGGAATCCACAGCAAATGTTTTTCGCGCATTGCCGGTGCGATCGCGCCATCAACGGAGGGTGGTTATGGAGTATTTGCCCAACGGATACAGCCTGGAGATCCCGGAAGGTGCTTTCCCCTTAAGCACCGATTCCATGGTCCTGAGTCATTTTGTTAAGCTGCCCAAAAATGCCCGGGTTCTGGACCTGGGCTCCGGCTGCGGCACCCTGGGCCTGCTGCTGTGCGCCCGGGAGGAAAGCTGCGCCGTTACCGGTGTGGAGCTGGAGGAAAGCGCCCATCTGGCGGCTCTCGCCAACATCCGCCGCAACGCCCTGGAGCCCCGTATGCAAAGTATATGCGCCGACCTGAGGTCGGTATCTGAGAGGTTTTCACCCGGCAGCTTTTCCTGCTGTGTCTCCAATCCCCCCTATTTTTCCGGCGGACCCGCCGGTAAGCAAACGCCTTTTGCCCGGCGGGAGGATACCTGTACCCCGGAGGAGCTGTTCCGGGCCGCCGCCTGGGCCCTGAAATACGGCGGTGACTTCTTTCTGGTCCACCGCCCGGAGCGCCTGGCGGAGCTGATTGCCAGAGCCTCCGAAGCAGGGCTGGAGGCGAAACGGCTGCGGCTGGTGCGCCACCGCCCGGACAGTCCCGTCAGTCTGGTCCTGCTGCAGCTGCGCAAAGGCGCGAAGCCGGGCCTGCAATGGGAGGAAATCACTCTGCGCGGCTCCGACGGAACGGCGTCGCCGGTCTGGCAGGAAATCTACCACTTAGCCCCCGCAAAGTAACACTGTTTCTTGATGAGCTCTTTTCAAATGGTAACGATTCAGTCGTACCCGAAATTTCTCATATAAATGATCGTTTAGCGGCCCAACGGCCCCCTCTGATGAGGGGGCTGTCAGCGAAGCTGACTGGGGGAGAGAAAGCCTGAAAGCTTTCGCATTCCTGACAGCAACCTTCGGAGCGTAAACGATCATTTACGTGAAACTCTCTGCCACGACTGAATCGTTACTTCAAATGAATATCCGTACAAAACATGCAAAAGCATATTCTTTTGCTTTTACAAAAACAGGAGGAAAACCATGTCCGGAATTCTCTACCTTGTCCCCACGCCCATCGGCAATCTGGGGGACATCTCCGTCCGCTGCCGGGAAACCCTGGAAAACGCGGACTTCATCGCCGCGGAAGACACCCGGGTAACACTGAAGCTGCTCAACCATCTGGGCATCAAAAAAAGCCTTGTCAGCTACTACGAGCATAACAAGGCATTCAAAGGGGACAAAATCGTGGAACGGATCCTGGCGGGTGAGACCTGCGCGCTGGTATCCGACGCCGGAAGCCCCGCTATCTCCGACCCCGGTGAGGATCTGGTGAAGCAGTGCGCCGCCGCGGGCATTCCCGTCTGTGCCATCCCCGGCCCCTGCGCCGCCATCACGGCGCTGAGCATTTCCGGCCAGTCTACGGGACGATTCTGCTTCGAGGGCTTCCTCTCCACGGCGAAAAAAAGCCGCCGGGAGCATCTGAACTCTCTGAAGAAAGAGCAGCGGACCATGATCTTCTATGAGGCCCCTCACAAGCTGCTGGCCACTCTGGCGGACCTGCGGGACGCCTTCGGAGAAGACCGGCCCATCAGCCTGTGCCGGGAATTGACCAAGCTCCACGAGGAAGTGGTCCGAACCACCCTGGGGCAGGCTGTGGAACGGTATACCGAAATGCCTCCCAAGGGGGAATTTGTGCTGGTCGTTGCCGGTGCCCCCCGGGAAGAACCGGAGTCCCCAACGGAAGAAGACGCCGCCCAGTGCGTAGCCCGGCTGATGGCGGATGGTCTGAGCCGCAAGGATGCCGTAAAGGAGGCTGCCCGGAAGCTGGGGCTTTCCAAAAATGAGGTATACGAAATCGCGTTAAAAATCCCTGAATGACCTTTGGTCATTCAGGGCCGCTTTTTATTCGCCATTCATCTTCTTCACGCATTCCTGGCACACATTCTTCCCGCAATACGCAATCAGCCTTCGGGAAGAACCGCAGAAAATGCAGGCGGGCTCAAACTTGCGAAGGATGATCCGGTCATTGTCCATATAGATCTCCACTTCATCCCGTTCCGCAATGTCCAGCGTGCGGCGCAGTTCGATCGGCAGAACAATTCTGCCCAATTCATCAACCTTGCGAATAATACCCGTCGATTTCATTCAACCATCTCCCAACCTTGAAATTATCTGATGCCATCTTCCCTCTATGGCATGCTCTCTAAAACGACTTATTTGTTTTATCATTATAATCACTACCATTCCCGGAGTCAAATACTTTTTTTGGA
The DNA here is from genome assembly GCA_004562395.1 of bacterium. GTDB lineage: Bacteria > Bacillota > Clostridia > Oscillospirales > Oscillospiraceae > Faecousia. Next base: position 22,061 of record SFQY01000022.1, read on the forward strand.
AAAGTTTATATTTTGTCAAAAATAACCAGTCATTTTCAAACACATTTGGCATAGTGTACACCAGGGGAGGAATCAATATGGTCATGAGCTGGATCTGGACAGGCATTGTGCTGGTAAGTATTCTCTGCTCCCTGCTTCAGGGGAAAGGGAGCGCCCTGGCCGCGGCAGCCCTTCAGGGTGCCCAGGCCGGTGTGACCCTTGCCGTTTCCATCGCGGGGGCCATTTGTCTGTGGACAGGCGTCGGTAAACTGATGGAAAAAACCGGTGTCACGGATGTTCTCTCCCGGCTGATGCAGCCGCTGCTGAACAGGCTCTTTCCCTCCACCAGGCAGGACGCCGCCCTGGCCAGGGACCTGAGCGCCAATATCTGTGCCAATCTGCTGGGGCTTGGCAACGCCGCCACCCCCATGGGGATTCAGGCCGCCAAGAGGCTCAGGCGCGGCCAGACCGCCACAAACGAGCTGTGCCGCCTGATCGTGCTGAATACCGCCTCCATTCAGTTGATCCCGGCAAATGTGGCGGCGGTGCGAAGCGCCCTTGGCTGCGCCTCCGCCTTCGACATTCTCCCCGCGGTATGGATCACCAGTCTGTTTTCGGCGGGGCTCGGCGTCTGCGCGGCCTGGCTTCTGGGAAAGGTTTGGGGTGAATGACGGATTACATCGTACCGGGAATTCTGTTTTTGACCTCCGCTCTGGCCCTGCGCAAAAAGGAAAATGCCTACAGCATCCTGCTGGAGGGTTCCGCCGAGGGTCTGAAGCTGCTGGCCTCCATTCTGCCGGCGCTGATTTTTCTTCTCACCGCGGTATATATGCTCCGGGCCTCCGGGGCCATGGAGCTGCTGAGCGGATTCCTGGCCCCCGCTTTTTCCTTTCTGGGAATTCCGCCGGAGACCGCCATGCTGGTTCTTGTCCGGCCCATCAGCGGCAGCGCGGCCCTGGCGGTAGGGGCGGAGCTGATGGCACAGTACGGAGTGGATTCCCTGATCGGCCGCACCGCCGCCGTCATGCTGGGCTCCACGGAGACCACCTTCTATACCATCAGCGTCTATTTCGGCGCCGCCGGGATTCAGAAAACCCGCTACACCATTCCGGCGGCCCTGTTCGCGGATTTCGTAGGTTTTTTCATGGCATCCTTGACCGTCAGGCTGCTGTTCCCATAACCGGTTCCTGCCGGAAATCCCAGGCTGCCGCACATCTTCGGCAAATTGACAAATCTCCGCATACAGGAAAAGGCAAAAGCTCCGGGAAGCGGGGCTTTTGCCTTCTTTGTTATTCTTTCGGGGCTTCCGCTTTTGCGGCGGCGCTGCCGCTTCTTCTCCTGCGGCGGCGGCGGGGACGGGCGGCATCCTCCGGGTCGGCTTTTTCCGCCCGGCGGGCATAGGCCTCCGCTGCCTCGGAGGTGGCTTCATAGGTCAGGCGGCTCACCCGGATCAGCCCGTCGGGCTGTTCCGAAAGCCGTACCCGGATCAGAAATTTCCCATGCTCCGGGCAGGTTGCCAGGTCCATATACCGATGCCCCGGCTGGGCAAACCAGCGGGAGCCCAGCATCCTTCCTTCACAGATGGGACACTTATTCTCCTCCGAGGACATGGCGTTCAGGGCAGAACGCTTGTCGGCATAATCATAAAACACCTTCCGAGCGATGCAGCCGGGAAGCTCCGCGCCGTGAAATCCGTTTTCATGGCTCTTCAGGGCCTCATCATACTCCGCCGCGCCCTTTTCCAGATCCAGCCGGGCACAGATCAGAGCGGTATGGTAGGCGTCCCCCAGGGCGTCATGGGCGGGGCGGGTGGCCTCAATGCCAAACATCTCCATGGCCGTCTTCAGGGCTTTCTGGGAGGTAGACCCATCGGTCTGGGCGTTGAAGATCATCTGCGCGTTATACCACCGCTCCGTAAAGGAGGTATCCAGATCGAAAAGCTGCAGATTTTCCCGCAGGATCCCGATATCGTCAAAGCCCCAGGTCAGGAACACAATGTCAGGCCCGCACCAATTCCGGAACAGCTCCACCGCCTCCGGGAAGGGCACCCCCTCCTCCCGAAGCCGGGTCTCCTTGATTCCCGTCAGCTTACTGACCCGGCGGTTGAGATGGCGGTAGTACTTGGGCTTGACCATGATCTGAAATTCATCCGCCACCTCCTTCGTCTCGGTGATCCGCACCGCGCCGATCTGAATGATTTCTCCGCGGATAGAAACCGGCAGCGTCTTCTTGGACGAAGGAGATCCGGGCCAGGGCTGGTTCCATTCCATATCCATCACGATGTAATTCATTGCCAAAACCTCTGCGTTATTTAGTCTGATACGATTCTCCCTGAAAAGCAGACTCTTTCATGGAATATCCGTATGAAGCGCGCTGATCGGCTCTTTCCGCAGAAACGTCAAAAAACCGTTTCCCACCGGCGGAAGGGACCATATCCAAACCGCTGCCGAAGCCGAAAAGTATCATCTTAAATCTTATCATAGCACATCGGCACTGCTTCTGTAAACCATAACTTTTTCCGAAATACAAAAAGGGGAACGCGGAACGTCAAAATCGTCGTTCCGCGTTCCAAAGCGCTACTTGTCCATGATCTTCTTTCTGTCCAGCTCGCCCTCCTGCCATCCGGCGCTTTTTCCGCAGACCGGGCAGGGGTCGCAGGCCCGGATCCCGTCGTAGGTGTAGCCGCAGTTCAGACACCGCCAGCGGATCGGCTCCTGTTTTTCCGTCAGCGTACCGCCGGTCAGCTGCTCCCGCAGGCTGGTAAACTGGTTGTAATGAAGTCCCTCGATCCGGGCGATCTGCATCCACAGCCGGGCCGCATCCTTGAAGCCCTCCCGGCGGGCCATCTCCGCGAAGCCCGGATAGGCGTTGTCATGCTCGTCCAGCTCTCCCTCCGCGGCGTAGCCCAGATTCTCTGCCGTGGTTCCCAGCTGAAACGGATACCCCGCCTCCAGGTCGATGTTTTCCCCGCAGCCCTCCAGCTGCTTAAGCATTTCCAGGAACTCCCGGGCGTGGACCGCCTCGTTGGCAGCGGTCTCCTCGAAAACTCTCGCGATCCACTCGCAGTTCTCCTCCCGGGCCGTCTGGGCATAGATGGTATACCGTGTCCTGGCCTGGGATTCTCCGGCAAAGGAACGGACCAGATTCTTTCTGGTTTCGGAATACATAAAATCCATATTGGCATCCCCTTTCTATGGAAAGAATGCCCAAATTCCCACCCAATATACAAAAAATCCCGGAGCGCTTTCGCGCTCCGGGAAAACAAGACAATTACAGCAGATCCTTCACCAGAGACAGGGCAGCCTCATCGGCAACCAGCGTGAAATCGGGGTGCAGCTGCAGAATGGAGCCGGGAGCCTGGGGCCGGATGGGTCCGAAGAAGCAGTCCTTCACAGCCTGGGCCTTGTTCTCTCCGTTGACCACCAGCAGGACCCGCTTGGCCTTCATGATGGAGCCGATGCCCATGGTGTAGGCGTGGGTGGGAACATCCTCCCGGGAAGCGAAGAACCGGGCGTTGGCGTCAATGGTGGACTTGGTCAGAGCGACCTTATTGGTACCCTTCACAAACGCGTCGGCAGGCTCGTTAAAACCGATATGGCCATTGGGGCCGAGGCCCAGCAGCTGCAGGTCCGCGCCGCCGAAGGCATCGATGACGGCATCGTAGCGGGCGCACTCCCCTGCCGCGTCGGGATTCATACCGTTGGGGATATTGCAGTTGGCCTGGTCAATATTCACATGGTCAAACAGGTTGGTCCGCATAAAGTAAGCGTAGCTCTGATCATGATCCTTGGTCAGTCCCACATACTCATCCAGGTTCACGGTTTTCACCTGGGAGAAATCCAGCTCACCGCTATCATACTTGGCGATCAGCTCCTTGTAAGTTCCCACAGGGCTGCTGCCGGTGGCCAGGCCCAGCACACAATCCGGCTTCAGATAAATCTGGGCGGCAATGATATTGGCGGCCTTGCGGCTGACATCGTTGTAATCCTTGGCGCGAATCAGTCTCATATTGAGAATCCCCTTTCAAAATACGTCAAAGTTTTTTGTTTTCTGGGATACATTGTAACATCAATTTCAAAATCTGTACAGTCCCTTTGGGAAATTTCAGTCAATTTCTATAAATTCATCGTTTTTTCTTATCCATCTTTCCTTATCTGGCCTTATTTTTTATTATGGATTTGGATATGTATTTATTACCAGACTTCGCTATAATATTCTCAATCTGAAAAGGAGGAATTCTCTATGGAAAAGAAGCAAACCATTTCTACAAAAAAACTCGTTCTTACGGCACTGCTGGCCGCTCTGACCGTGGTGGGCTCCGCCCTGCGGATCACCCTGCCCCTGGAGGTGGCCGGCACCACATCCTTCCATCTGGGCAACATCATGTGCGCCCTGTCCGGCATTCTGCTGGGACCCTGGCTGGGCGGCCTGGCCGCGGGCCTCGGCTCCGCCATCTATGACATGACCACCCCCCTGTACATCTCCGAGTGCTGGATCACCTTCCTGACCAAGGCCTGCTACGGTCTGGCCGCAGGCTTTGTCATCCGCAGTGGCAAGCAGCCCTGGAGCTATGTCAAGGCCGCGGTGGCGACTTTGGCCGGCGCGGTGGCCTACGCGGCGCTGTATCTGGCCAAGAGCTATTTCTACAGCGGCCTGCTGATCAAGGGACTGACTCCCGAAGCCGCTGGCCTGTTGGTGATCGGCAAGCTTCCCGCCACCGTCTTCAATGCCGTTGTGGCCATCATCTTCGCTCCCATTCTGGCGGTTGCCATCCGGAAGGCCCTGGAAAAGAACCATCTGTTCCTGTTCACCGGCTCCGCAAAGACGGAACCTGTGAAGGAATCCACTTCCGCCCAAGAGACTCTTCCCGAGCCTGCGGCTGACGCAGAGGAACCCAAAGCGGAAGAAACCGGCTCCAACGAATAATTTCCTCGTTCACTCCCCCGGAACGGCTGTGCCGTTCCGGGGTTTCTTTGCCTCAGGGATAAACGGGATTCTCGAAAAACAGTGATTCAATTACAGAAGAATACATTGGATAGCCGATCGTTTAGCGCTCCGATGGTTGCCGCGCACCCACAAGGCTCCCTCTGATGAGGGAGCTGTCGCGAAGTGACTGAGGGAGAGAAAATGTTCCGTCTTTTCCCGAATTTACCAGGAATGCGAAAGCTTTCAGGCTTTCTCTCCCCCAGTCAGCTTCGCTGACAGCATACATGCGCCGAGACGGCGCATACCCTCGTTGTCAGAAAATATGGTTCCTCAGCTGTCCAGATTACACGCCGGAGTAAGCGGCGAAGCCGGCGTCAACAGGCAGGACCACGCCGGTGATGGCGGAAGCAGCCTTGTCGTCGCACAGGAACAGGGTGGCGCCGATCAGCTCGTCGGCATCCACGAAACGGCCGGTGGGAGTGCCAGCCAGGATCTTGGCGGAACGGGCGGTGGGGGTGCCGTCGTCGTTGAACAGCAGGGACTTATTCTGAGCGGAGACCAGGAAGCCGGGAGCAATGGCGTTGCAGCGGATGCCGGTGCCGGCGAAGTGGGTGGCCAGCCACTGGGTGAAGTTGGAGATAGCAGCCTTGGCGCCGGAGTAGGCGGGGATCTTGGTCAGCGGGATGTAGGCGTTCATGGAGGAGATGTTCAGGATAACGCCGTGCTTCTTGGCCACCATGTCCTTGGCAAAGGCCTGGGTGGGCAGCAGGGTGCCCTGGAAGTTCAGCTTGAACACGAAGTCCACGCCGCTGGGCTGCAGGTCGAAGAAGGTCTTGCAGCCTTCCCAGGCCTCATGCTGATACTCGTTGTCGGTGGTGGCACGGGGGTTATTGCCGCCGGCGCCGTTGACCAGAATGTCACAGGGGCCCAGATCCTTCAGAACAGCCTGATGGACCTCTTCCAGAGCTTCGGGCTCCAGAACATTGGCCTTGTAGCCTTCCATGATGTAGCCCTGAGCCTTCATCTCGTCGGCCAGCTTCTTGACAGCCTCCTCGTTCAGGTCCAGAGCAGCGACCTTCGCGCCGGACTGGGCAAAGGCCCGGGCCATGGCGCCGCAGATCAGGCCGCCGGCACCGGTAACAACGACAACCTTGCCGGTATAATCAATGTTCAGGGGAAGATTAGCCATTTTGAATTACCTCCAAATAAATAGTAAATACGGGGACCGGCAGAGCCGAACCCCTGCATTCTGACAATGACATTATAGTGCATTTGTTTTGCGCACGCAATAGGAAATTCACGTTTTCGCAAGGATTTGTACGAATGGACAAATTTATATTGGAAATCCTGTTGAAAAATACCCTGAAAAAGAGGAGCGGGGTTCCCGCTCCTCTTGCGCTCATTCAGAAACTCAGACAGTGGTCTTCTTGCCTTCCAGCTTGTCCAGCATATCCCACACGCCCAGCATATACATGATGCCCAGAGCCCGGTCGTACAGGCCGTAACCGGGACGGCAGTTGCCGGGACCCTCGCCCCACAGGTGACGGCCGTGGTCGGGACGGATGTAGCCCTCATAGCCGCAGTCGTGGTAAGCCTTCAGGATCTCCAGGATGCCGGTGTCGCCGTCGCAGTCCCGGTGGGAGGCTTCGGAGAAGTCGCCGTTGGGGAAGTGCTTGACGTTGCGGATGTGGGCGAAAGCGATGCGGTCGCAGTGCTTGCGGACCACGTCGGCCACGTTGTTGTTGGGGTCGGCGTTCAGGGAGCCGGAGCAGAGGGTCAGGCAGTTGTAGGGGTTGTCCACCATGGACAGGAAACGGTCGATGTTCTCGCCGTTGGTCAGCAGACGGGGCAGACCGAAGATATCCCATGGGGGATCGTCCATGTGGATGGCCATCTTGATGCCGGTCTCCTCACAGGTGGGCATCAGGGCCTCCAGGAAGTACTTCAGGTTGGCCCAGAGCTTTTCATGGTCCACATCGGCATAGTCCTTGAACAGCTGGTCCAGCTTGGCCATACGCTCAGGCTCCCAGCCAGGGAAGGACATGTTGTACTTCTCGGTGAAGTCCATGATGTACTTGGCCATGGCGTTGTAGTCGTCCTGGATCATGCCCTTTTCATAGAACAGGGCGGTGGAGCCGTCGCCGACCTCGTGGAACAGGTTGGAGCGGGTCCAGTCGAAGATGGGCATGAAGTTGTAGCAGATGACCTTCACACCGAACTTGCTCAGGTTGCGCATGGTGGTCTTGTAATTCTCGATGTACTGGTCACGGGTGGGCTTGCCGATCTTGATGTCGTCATGAACGTTGACGGATTCCACAACATCCATATTGAAGCCGTAGGGCTCCAGCTGCTTCTGAACCTCCGCGATCTCGTCCACTTCCCAAATTTCGCCGGGCATCTTGTGATGCAGCGCCCAGACAATGCTGGTTACGCCGGGGATCTGCTTGATATCGGAAAGCGTGATTTTATCATTGCCTTCGCCATACCAACGGAAACCCATTTGCATAGGCATAATGTATTCCTCCATTGCAATGTATTTGGTGCCTTTCCCCCACAGCGTCGTAGGGAGAATCCTTGGCCGAATGTATTATATCATATTCCACCCCTCCATGACAACGACGTGTTCCGATAAAAAATAAACAAAAAAACTGCATAGTTTTTAGCTAAGAAAGCCAGAACCTTGGTTTTCCAGCAATGGCCGTCTCTGTCCGCTGCTCTTTTTGCATGTTTTTTCTTCCCCGGGGCATGATAGTCCGGGAGGGATCAACATGACGGAAAAGCAATACGGCGCGCTTGTGGAGCAGATGAGTCCCAAGTCCCCCATGTGGAGAGACTGTCTCAACGCCTTCTGGATCGGCGGACTGATCTGCACCCTGGGGCAGATTTTTCTGAACTGCTACACAAACCTGGGGCTGGACAAGAATGGGGCCGGAACCGCCGCGTCCATGAGCCTGGTGGCGCTGTCGGCGCTGCTGACAGGCCTGAGCCTATACGACGACATCGCCAAATACGCCGGAGCCGGTACGCTGGTACCCATCACAGGCTTCGCCAACGCCATCGCCGCTCCGGCTGTGGAATTCAAGACGGAGGGGTTCATCCTGGGCGTTGGCGCGAAGATCTTCACCATCGCAGGCCCGGTAATCGTCTACGGCCTGGCGGCCAGCGTGGTGTATGGGGTCATTTATTGGATGTACACGTTGCTGTAGGGGTAGCTCGTCCCCGCCAGCGGTAAAACGCTGGGTATTCGCATTGGTACCGGCAAATTCGTAACCGCCTGCTGCACGGCGGGGGCAAGCCCCCGCCCTACCCTGTGGGTGAAACGATACGATACTTACGATCTGGAAGGTCTCATAGCCCTTCTGATGCTGGTGGTAGCCCACAGTGGCCCCTTCATGGTAAATGGTATCGCTCATTTCGTCCTTCTCATAGGGACCCTGAGGGAAGATGAAATCATTGACCACTTGGGTACCCTCATCCCAGTGACGGAGCCAGTCCTCCGGCTCATTCATTCTGATTAAAAACCTGTGATACATATTCTTTCTCCTTTCCCAGGGAAGCTCCGAATAAATCGGCAAGAGCTGACGGCGGAAGATTTTGTCACAGCCGAAAGTTTGAAAATCGAGGGAATACTGGATGTATTTTCTGATTTTCAAACTGCACGGATGGGGCAAAAGATTCGCCGCTCAGCCGCAGACGATTTATTCAGAGGTTCCCTAGATATCCAGGGCAGCGTGATAGCCCTGATAAACAGCGGATGTGATATTGGAAACCCGGACGCAGTCGCCGATCTCCCGGACCCAGGGAGCGCAATCCCGCAGCCGCATGACCGCATCCCGATTGGAGCGCTGACCGGCTGCGCAGATCACAGTTTTGCCGGGGATCAGCACTTCCCGGCCCTCCGAATCTCGGCAGATCAGACCGTCTTCGGTCACCCGGAGCCCTGCGTAGTTCAGGTGAACGGTGGTGTATTCCTCCACATTTTTCAGCAGAATGGGTCTGTGACGGATGTTGCAGTCCACTGCCAACGCATCCCGCATTTCCACGATATGGACCTTTTTTCCTTCCATGCCCAGATGGACCGCGCACTCACAGCCGGCCAGGCCTCCGCCCAGCACCACCACGCTGTCCGAAACCCGCTCTCTGCTGCGGTAATAGTCGTTGACCACTACCACATTTTCTCCATGGATTCCGGGCAGGGGCGGTATGATGGGACTGCTGCCCACCGCAAGGATCAGCGCTTCGGGAGCCAGTTTCTCCAGAAGCTCAGGGGTAGCTTCCGTATTCAGCCGCACATCCACGCCGAGCTTTTCCAGCTGCCGGGCAAAGGTAAGGCCAAGCTGATACATTTCATATTTGAAGGACACCGCCTGCTCGCACTTGAGGATACCGCCCAGGGCATCGGTCTTTTCCAGCAGTGTCACATGGTGGCCACGTTCCGCCGCGGTAATGGCCGCCTTCATACCGCCGACGCCGCCGCCCACCACAACCACCTTCTTTTTCACAGCCGCGGGACGAACCTCCATGCCCTCCCATTCCCGTCCGATCAGCGGATTGACGGTGCAGCGGCGGGTGCCGGTGGTGGGACGCTCCGCCATGCAGGTAAAGCACCGCAGGCATCTGACAATTTCGTCATCCCGGCCTGCAACTACTTTGTTCGGCAGCTCTGGGTCCGCTAGAAGGGCTCTCGCCATTTCCACCACATCTGCCTTGCCGGAGGCGATGATTTCCTCCATCTGGGCAGGGTCATTCAGGGCGCCAATGGTCGCGACAGGCTTGTGGACGTGCTTTTTGATCTCCGCAGCCAGATAGACGTTGGCGCCGTGGGAGGCGAACATGGGCAGATGGGTGTTGAAAAAGCCGAACTGATAGGAACCGGCGGACACATGGATCAGATCCACCTGCTCCTCCAGGGCCTGGGCAATCTTCACGCCGTCCTCCAGGGTATAGCCTCCCTCAAACAGCTCGCTGCCGCTCATGCGCATTTCAATGGGAAAGCCGGGGCCTACGGCGCTGCGGACGCTCTGCAAAACCTCCCGGGCGAACCGAAGCCGTTTTTCAAAGCTGCCGCCGTATTCATCGGTACGATGGTTGAAGGCAGGAGACAGGAACTGATTGATGTGAAACACCGCCACCAGCAGCAGATCCACCGCAATATTGGTCACACAGGCAATGGCCACGGTCAGCAGCGGGACAGTGGAATTACCGATGCCCCGAAAAATGCTGCCCAGCACATTGAAGGCTACAATAAATACCGCACCGGCAGAACAAATGCGGATATAGGTGATGGTTGCCTCCATCGCCTCAGCAGGTGTATGCATCATTCGGGCAATCCCGGGGGCGAACGCAACCATGACGACGGTTACAACCGCGCCCATGGCCCCAAACAGGATAACACTGGCGCCGATGATACCGCCGGCCTCCTGAGGCTTGCCTTCCCCCAGCCGTCTGCCCAGCAAAACGGTGGTTCCCACGGCAATGCCCATCACAAAGGATGTGATCAGCGTCATGATCCAGCTGCCTGTGGAAATGGCGGAAACATCTGCCGCAGCGGCAAACTGACCCACTACCATCATATCCACCGCGCCGTACATGGTCTGCAGGAACATGGCCGCAAGCGTGGGCATCGCGAACTGAAGCAGCGGAACAAACAGCTTTCCCTCGGTAAAATTCTGGCTTTCACGCATCGTATCTCTCTCCTAAAAAACCGGATAAGAGCAGGCCGTTCCAGGTCAGCATCTTATCCGGTCATCATTTCAAATGATTCACCCTCCGATGATACTTTTGTTATAGGATGGCTTGGGACAGAAAGTCAATAGACTAAAGTTGACATACTGCCTGCTCCAGACATGAAATCTGGAGAAAAGCTTGGACCGAATGGAGGCGTGGGTTATATTCGGTCTGGTGAAATCCCAGCCGGGACTATCTTTTCTTCTGCTTGCCCAACCATTCCAGCAGCGTGACCGGTTCCCCGTCAAATACAACACGGCTGCCGTCCAGGTCCAAACAGCAGGCATCATTCAGCATCAGGATCCATACACCGTGGTTAAAAAAGGGTCTGGGGCGTCCGTGTTCATCCTGATACAGGCCGGTGGGGTCAACGACCTCATCCCAGAATGAGAAATGGACATTTTCCCCGCCGGCAGCCTTCAGACGGTGGTACAACGGCAGGGATGTTTCCCGCGGATCCACCAGCTCATCCCCCTTCGCGTGGGTGAACCATATTGGCAGATTTCGGATGCTGTTCACCATCTCGTCAGTGGCGTTATCGGAATAAAACGCCTGACAGCCGGGGGCAGCGGCGGCAAAAAAATCAGGATAATCAAAAATCAGGCGCATGGTCATGAAACCGCCGTTGGAAATGCCGGATACATAGATCCGATCCGTGTCGATGGTTTGCGCATGTTCCTCGATGAAGCCATCTATGCAGGACTTCAGGTCCTTTGTATAGATGCTGTAGTTGGAATGTCCCAGCTTTTCCACCCCGTCATCCATCCAGACGGTTGGACACTGGGGCACCAGTATCCACGCGGCGCCGCCCAGCTTCCGCTGTGCCGAAGCATCGGACAAAAGTGTAACATGGTTGCCGGTATAGGAAATCTTCGTATCCTTTCCGCCTTCGCCTGCGCCGTGAAGCCAGATAAGCAAGGGAAGCTTCTTCTTTTCCGGGTTTTGGGGAGAATAGAACCCATAACGCATTGTGTTCTCTCCGTCTGCCCACCCAATCAGGTCCGGGCATGTGTTTCCTGTGCAGGTATCAAACACCAGGCCGGTAACGCTCTCCCCCTGGGCGTCGAAAAGCTCCTCCAGCTGTGTAACACGGAAATCGTTGAAAATGTATCTGCTGGAAAGGATATCCCCCTCTGTACATTTTGCGGGAGTAAGCTCCCCAATCTCCAGCGCGCAGTGGCTGCCCCTTGTACTCCGGTTACCGGAGGCATCACAGGGATACGCTCTTTCCACAGGGAGATTCCCCAGAGAAGGGGATGCTTTTGCTTCGCCCCATCTCTTGCACAGGACGATGCTTCCGTCCTTTTCCCGGCGGACACAGTGAACATGGAAGGTGCGGGCAGAGACATCGTTCCGGCCGATCTCAAAGCCCAAATCCAGGACAATTTTGCGGATAAACGGACCGTAATCCGTAATCCGGGTCACAGTGGAATAATTTGCCATACAGACACTCCTCCTATAACGTCGGCGGCTTCCCGGGAAGCCGCCGATTATGCTTTATCCAATGGTGACGATCACCTGCTGATAATGCACCAGCCGATGATGTCCTGCCGCCTCCGCTTTTACGACGATATGAAGCTGATCCCCGGGAGCGGCGTTTTCGGGGATGGTGAACACGGCCTCATCTGCCTGCACAGCCAAAGGCATATCCGCTGCCCAGTCCGCGCTGGCATCGGAATAGACGCGGAAAGCTGTCCGCACTGCCGCGCCGTCGGGGGAGGCGGCTTCCGCGTGAAGGGAAATCGTCTGATTTGCCTTGGCGGTCAGATCCAGTCCTTCCCTAATCCGCAGAGATGGAGCGTGTTCCCCCTTTTCAAAGGAGTCCGCGGCGGCCCAGGCCACTCTGGCGGCGAAGTCCCGCTGGATATCCGCAACATAGGGCCACATGGATTCCGTAAGGTGCGGCTGGCCCTCTCTGTCGATATAGACATCCTTTGATACATCCCAGAGGTTCAGGGGCTCACCCTTGGAATTCACCTCGCCGGGAACCCTGTGATACCGTCCGGCAATGCCTCCGTAGGAGAAATCCTCCAGCGTGCGGAAGCCCCAGTCAAGCATCAGGAAGAAGGTGGGCGAGTCGCCCTCGGAAATGAAGTCGTAGGGCTCCGGTTTCGCACGTCCCGCCAAAAACCATTCGTCTGCGATGTTCGGATTGGTTCCGAACTGACCCGGCGCGCCTTCGCCCTCATAATACTTCCCGTCCATCCAGGTGCAGTAGCCAGAAGCCAACGCGCTCTTGCCGCCCAGGATCTCCCGTTTCATGAAAGCCGCCCGCAGGGTATCCTTGCTCTCGCCCTCCGGCATGAGAAACCAGGGGTAGGCATAGCTGCCCATCTGCAAGGTCTTAACGAACTGAATTCCGGGCCACTGCTCGGCCAGATACGTGCGGTAGGTCTCGTCCTGCTCGCCGCAGGCGGTAATGACCACCTTTTCGGTGATCTTCTGATGCATGGAGGGCCATTGGGGGCAGTCCTTGAACTCTGCCTCAATGTCCATCAGCGCGCGGACGATGGTATTGCAGCCGCCCCAGACCTGAAGGTACAGCGTCCGCTCATCGTCGTCCAGAATGGCCTTGCGGATCAGCTCGGAGCCCTCTGTGGGGGCCTCGATCTCGCCCCTGTAACCGATATTGCCCACCTTGGTTATGGACCGCAGATAGTCCGGTGTGGGGTAACCGTCGGCATGCTTCGAAAGATTAGCATAGTCCTTTTCGTAGTCGTCGATGACCCGGAACATCCAGTCCGTGCCAGTCCATCGATAGGGCCGGTCAAAATCGCCTTCATTGGGAATATCGTCAAAATCATTTCTGTAATGACTCCGCGTCTGCTTGGCGCCGGGGAAGCCTTTCCAATGAAATCTCGAAGATGTCTGTACAATCCCCTGAAGCTCTACTTCATTGGCGTACAGCAGAAAGTGGCGAAGGGAATTCTGATCGTCCACTTCCGCGTCCTGGGTGATAATGGTTCGGATTTTCATGTTGCACCTCCAGTTAGTTGTGCGCGGTTGTCAGCCGGACGGCATCCTGCCAGCCGCTGTATTTCTTCTTTCGCACTTCCCCGGCCATACACGGCGCATAGGTTCTATGCTGCATGGCGGTAAAGACAGTATCATTATACACGCCGCAGGACAATCCCGCAAGCCAGGCAGCGCCGATTCCGGACAATTCCTCGTGGGACGGGATCAGCACCTGTGCCTCCAGAAGGTCACTTTGCAGCTGCATGAGGTAGCCGTTTGCCGTGGGGCCGCCGTCCACCCGGAGCTGTGCCAGAGTTGCCTTCCATCAGAGAGCTTCCGTAGCCCTTAGTGGTGCCGGCGATAATCATGGTGGGTTTTCCTTTGATTTCTTTTGCCTTTGTAAAAGCCTCGTCAATGGCTGCAATGCAGTCGCCGTCAATCGTAAGCACATGCCAGCCAAAGGTGCTCCACCGGGCAGCCAGATCCTCCTGCTTCATCACATCCTCGGTAGAACCGGAAATCTGCAGACCGTTCCGGTCGATCACCGCGCACAGGTTGTCCGGCTGATAGTTGGACGCGGTCATAGCGCCCTCCTGTTTTTTGTTGTTCTGGCTTTATTATAAAGGTCGATTCACTAAATTGAAATAAATAATTTAGTGATTGATTGATATTTCTTGACTAAATTTACGAAACCGCTTATACTGAGATCAGATGAAACAAGGGGTGGTCTTATGGCAATTACCGCAAAGGAACTGGCAAAGAAACTTGGTCTGTCCGAATCCGCGATTTCTTTGGCATTGAATCACAAGCCCGGCGTCAGTACGGCTACGCGCAAACGGGTTTTGGCTGCCGCAGAGGAATTTGGCTATGATTTTACGAGGATTACAGCTGTGGAAGACCCGGAATACCACGGAACCATTTATTTTGTCATCTACAAAAAGCATGGCGCGGTGGTGGCGGATACGCCCTTCTTCTCACAGGTATCGGAAGGCGTGGATATGGAATGTCACCGGATCCCTTATTATCTGAGTATCCAGTATCTGCACGATGGAGATGACGTCAAGGCACAGCTGGCAAACTGGAAGCGAAGCGGCTGCAGGGGGATCATTCTCCTGGGAACGGAAATGCAGCCACAGGATTTAAGTCATTTTATGAACATTGACATCCCTCTTGTTCTGCTGGATAATTATTTTGAAGAGATCGATGTGGACAGCGTCCTGATCAACAACATCAAGGGCGCCTATACAGCCACGAATTACCTGATCCGAAAGCGAAACGCCCAGCCCGGCTATCTCCACTCCTCATACTCCATCAACAACTTTGAAGAACGGGCAGACGGGTTTTATAAAGCGATCCGCAGAAACGGCATGTCCACCTCCCGTTCTATCGTTCACCGGCTGACGCCTTCCGTGGAGGGGGCCTACGCGGATATGAAGGAGCTTCTTGCCCGGGGGGAACCCCTGGCGAATTGCTATTTCGCCGACAACGATCTGATCGCCGTGGGAGCGCTCAGAGCATTCCGGGAAGCTGGTTATCGGATCCCCCAGGATATCGCCATTGTTGGCTTCGACAATATGCCCGTCTGCACGTATATCGAGCCGGCTTTGACAACCATCCATGTTCCCAAGGAATATATGGGTCAAATGGCCGTCCGCAGACTCCATGAACTCATCTCGCATTCGGACAGCCAGCCTATCAAAATCGAAATTTCCACAACTCTGCAAAAGCGAAAAAGCTGCTGAAAGAAAGGAGAACTGCCATGCTTGCCTGTGACGAATGGATGAAGGATACCGAATGGATGGCAGAAATGTTAAAGGACGAAAACAAAGCAAGGGATTTTCACCATCCCAATGAGTATGAATTGGTTCCTTATCTGGTGGACGACGGCAAAAAGCATCCCTTTGCCATTATCTGTCCCGGCGGGGCTTATGGCATGGTGTGCAGCTATGTGGAAGGAGAGCCCTTTGCCGAGAAGCTGAACAGCATGGGAATCCACGCCTTTGTCCTTTACTACCATGTGCGGGAAAAAGCCCTGTATCCGGCGCCTCAGGAGGATCTGGCCCGGGCTGTCCGGCAGGAACAAGATCCAGTCCATCAACAACTGGCTCATTGCCAACGGCTGCACCAGCGTTAACGAAGCCGCTGTCCGGAAGGCCGCTGCCTCCACCGCGAACATTGTGGAAGAGAAGATTGGATTCCCCTTTGAGAAGACCAGCGTTATCACCCGGGAGAACCGCAGCCATTTTGTCGGCGACAGTGTTTCCAAAGACGGGGAAACCTACTTCCGAACCATCGCCCTGGCCAAGTCCCCCCACTGGCCCTCTCAGGCACTTGCCGAGCTGACCTGGGAGTTCATCAGCCAGTTCGCGGTAGACCCCGAGACCGGGATTTCCTATAAGATCAAGGGCTGCCCTCCAAAGGGATCCGGTTTTGTCATGCCTGTCTTTCAGGAAGCAATCGTTTCCCAGGAGATCTTCGATGCGGCCAGAGGGATTCATTTTGGGCGCCGGCGCGAAAATCTTCGCTATCCCAGGCCCGGTATTCGTCTGCGGCCTGGCGGCCAGTGTGGTGTATGGGATCATATGAGCAGGACCCCCGATGGTACTTCACACCATCGGGGGTCCGCTTTTTGCGTTTGAAGTTCATTTACGGGACGAACCGCCCGGCAGCGGTTGGAATTCCGGAGCAGCCGGCTGAAAGGCACTCACCGCAGCCTCAAGCCTCTTCCGCCTCCTTCAGCTGTCTGGCAAGGCTCTGGGTGACCTGGGCGCAGCGGTGGGCGGCGATCCGCTCAAAGGTGGGATAGTCCATTTCCGCGCTGTCATCCGCCTTGTCGGAGATGGCACGGAGAATCACAAAGGGGATGCCGTTGCGGTAGGCCGTCTGGGCAATGGCCGCGCCCTCCATTTCCGTGCAGAGGCCCTGGGTATGGGCAATAATCCGCTCCTTCAGGGCTTTATCCGCCACAAACTGGTCGCCGCTGGCGATGCGGCCCACTCTGGTATGGCCGGGATTGACCCTCTCCGCCGCGGCAAAGGCATAGGCAAGCAGTGTCTCGTCCGCGGGAAAGGCGATCACATCCATCCCGGGGACCTTTCCGTAGGGATAGCCAAAGTTGACGCAGTCAAAATCATGATACATCACATCCTGGCTCACCACCAGATCGCCGATATCCAGATCGGCACACAGGGAACCGGCGATGCCGGTATTCACCAGATGGGTCACGCCGAAGCAGTCGCAGAGGATCTGTACACACAGCGCCGCGTTGACCTTGCCCACGCCGCACTGGACCACCACCACGCTCAGCCCTGCCAGAATGCCCTCATAGAAGGTGCTGCCTGCTTTTTTCCGTTCCGTTTTGTTTTCCATTTGCCCCAGCAGGGTTTCCACTTCCACCTGCATGGCGCCGATAATGCCGAGTTTTGTCATAGGTTTCTCCTTACTCCGGATAGTTCAGCCGGGTATCGTCAATGGTTTCCAGCAGAGCCGCGTATTTTCCGCCCCAGTAGTTTGCCATTGGCAGGTTCATGTCCAGGTAATTTCCGCAGTCCTTCGCGCTGGCCCCGGGAACCTCCCCCCGGAAGTCCCGGATGAACCGGAAGCAGTCCAGCACCAGGGGAACGATCTCTCCGGATGTATAATCCCCCGCCAGCAGCAGATAAAACCCAGTCCGGCAGCCCATGGGTCCGAAATACAGCACCCTGTCCTTCCAGTTCGGGTCGTTGCGCAGATAGGTCGCCGCCAGATGCTCAATGGTGTGGACCTCGGCAGTGTTCATCACCGGCTCCTCGTTGGGCTTGGTCAGGCGCAGGTCAAAGGTGGTGACGGTCTCGGTCCCCACCTTGTCCTTCCGGGAGACGTAAAGCCCCGGCTGGAGTTTGATGTGGTCAATGGTAAAGCTTGTGATTTTTTCCATAATTCACCTCAAGGATCAATGATTGTTGTCGCTGCAATTGGCGGCATCGATTGCCAGAACCAGCAGCAGCCCGGGCATTTCGTTGGCTGGATTGCTGTAGCGCAGGACATAGGTGTCGCTCCAGCGCAGCAGCTCCTTGGAGATGGACATGATCACCAGATCGCCCTGCATCACCCGGTAATCCCAGCCCAGAAAGTCTCCTTCCACATCCCAGCCCCGGAAATCCACCTGATAACGGGGTCTGAAAAAGGAAAATTCCTTTCGGATCACCCCCTGCACCCTGCCGTCGATGACGATCTCAAACCGGGGCAGCAGGGAAAACAGCTTTTCGTGGATGGAGCCCAGCTCCCTGCCTGTGGCCTTGTCATAGACATGGATCTGGTGTCCCAGGGCCAGAAACTCCGCCCGGACCTCATACCTGGCCAGGCCATCCCCGTCATATACATCATAGCTGTCTGTCCAGGAAAAGATCCGCTGCCGGATACATAGCTCCATGCTCACCGCCTCCTTTGGTGCCATCATACCATACCGGAGCTTTTTTGGCAAGAAGATTGCTTTCCCTGCCCTTTCCAGGTTGGTAAAAACAGGCACCGGCGGCAGTTTTTTGTCCGCAACCGGCGGTTGAGCGGCATTCAACCGCCGGTTGCGGGAAATATTTTGCCGCCTTAACAAATAATTGATAGCTTTTCCCGACATTTTATGGCATGATAAACCCATCTGATATTCCAGTCAACGGAGGATACATCTATGGAAGAGACGTTAGGAAAACGCATCGTCGCCCACCGCAAGCGGCTGGGACTGACCCAGGACCGGCTGGCGGAGCTGCTGGGGGTCACAGCCCAGGCGGTGAGCAAATGGGAAAACGACCAGTCCTGTCCCGATATCACCATGCTGCCAAAGCTGGCACAGACCTTCGGTGTTTCCGTGGACGAGCTGCTGGGAATGGAGCGCAAGCCCCTTCCGGCGCAGGTCTCCAGCCAGCCGGAGGGTTCCGATGACCCACAGGTTCAGGAGGGCGCCTGGGAGCTTCAGTGGGACGGAAGCCGAAAAACCAGCGCAGGGTTCGCGCTGTGGGTCCTGCTGCTGGGCGGTCTGCTGCTGCTGGCCAATCTGCAGGAACGATATGTATTCTGGGATCTGATCTGGATGACCGGACTGCTGGTCTTCGGACTGTTTGGTCTTTACCCCAAGTTTTCCTTTTTCCGCCTGGGCTGCGCCCTGTTCGGCGGATGCTTCCTGCTGAATCTTTTTGAGCTGCTTCCTTTTCACCTGGGTAAGCAGCTTCTGCTGCCGGTTTTCCTGCTGCTGTTCGGTCTGAGCCTGCTGGTAGACGCCCTGCGCAAGCCGAAGAAAGGCGGCTTCCATGTGAAGCGCAGCGGCAAGGTCCCGGGAGTCCCTCTTGTCTATCATGACGAGCAGTTTTCCTGCGAAACCTCCTTTGGGGAAAACAGCTGTCTGATCCAGATGCCCCGGATGTCCGGCGGAAGCGCGAAGGTCAGCTTCGGAGAGCTGACGGTGGATCTGCGGGGCTGCGAAACCATTGCAAACGGCTCAGTTCTGTCTCTGGACTGCTCCTTCGGCGAGCTGACACTTCTGGTTCCCAGGCACTGCCGGGTGGAACCCGCCTCCGAAACCGCCTTCGCCTCCGTGGATGTGGAAGGCTCCCCGGCTTCCGATGCGGATATCACCCTCTGTCTGCGGTGCCATGTGAGCTTCGGACAGATCACCCTTCGCTATGTATAAGCTGTCACGGCCGGCAGGATCCGTCTCCCAACCGTCGGATTCTGCCGGCCGACAGCTTTCGCTTTTTTTCGCAATTGTACCAAATGTTCTTGCTTTTTTGAGGAGGGAATGATAGAATATCATTGACTATACCATAAAGGTAGGGATGTACCATGGCTAAGAACGATTACGATCTCGATTTCGACTTTGATAAAGAGTACGGCTTCGATCCCAAGGCGTTCCTGGGTGACGAACCGTTTGATGACAATATGGATCTTTCCGAATTTTCTGACGAGGAGCTGGGCCTGTCCCCTTCGGACAGGGAGGAACCCCCCAAGGAGCCGCTGGATCAGGAGGAGGATGACTTTGATCTGGATGATCTGGATATGGACGATTTTCTGAACCTGGGTACCCCCAGAGGTCCATCCAATCCGGACCCGGAGACCCAGGAGGAGGATATTCCCGAGGACATGGATTGGTCCGATGAGCTGGATTTCCCGGCAGACGAGGACGCTGAAGAATTTCCCGATGACCCAGAACCTGAGGAGACAGAGATGAACCAGGAAACCGATTATTCCGAAGAAGAGGAGCAAAACGACCAGCCGGTCTTTGAGGACGGTCCCGAGGAGGATCCCAACCAGAGGCGTTCTCAGCGCCGTCAAAAGACGGCCAAGGAGCGCAAGCCCCGGGAGCCCAGAAAGCCTGCCGGTCCCAACATTTTCACAAAATTCTACGATCTGTACTTCGCCCCCGTGCTGAACAAGGAACTGGTGGAGGAACCCCAGGATCCCAACAATCCCCGGCGGCGGCGCAGAAAAAGCAAGGCCCAGATTTTCAAGGAGGTCTATCTCCCCCCCATCGTGGTCTGTGTGTGTCTGATCCTGGTGCTGTCCTTCGTCATCGGTGCCTTCTCCAATGCCATCGCGGAACGGAAAATTGACCAGAAAAACCAGCAGAGCCAGCTGGACGCTTCCAAGGATGCCCAGGCCGAGGCGGAACAAGCATATCAGCGGATCATGAAAGAGGCCGAAGCTCTGGCCGCTTCCTACAACTATGAAGACGCGATCATGATGCTGGATTCCTTCGGCGATATGTCCGGCTATCCGGAAATGCAGACCAAACGCGCCGAATACGTCAATGCCCAGAACAGCCTGGTGGAATACCAGGACTTCTCCCAGATCCCCAACCTGAGCTTCCACGCTCTCATCGTGGATATGTCCCGGGCGCTGAAGGAAGAGGATGCTTCCCTGAAGGCGAATTATAACAAGAATTTCGTGACCACCGATGAATTTACCAAAATTCTGAACAACCTTTATACCAACGGCTATGTTCTGGTGGACTTCAACAGCTTCACCACCATCAACAGCGATGTGGTCTACACCAATCCCATCTATCTGCCCCAGGGCAAAAAGCCCGTGATGATCACCGAGACCCTCACCAACTACTTTAACTACATGATCGACGGAAACGGCGACAATGAGCCGGACGCCGGCGGCAGAGGCTTTGCCAGCAAGCTGGTGGTTGACAGCAACGGCGACATCAAGGCCGAGTACGTGGATGCCTCCGGCGCCACCTTGGTGGGCGATTACGATCTGGTTCCCATTCTGGAAAGCTTCATCAAGGAGCATCCCGACTTCTCTTACCGGGGTGCCCGGGCCATTGTAGCCGCCACCGGCAAGGAGGGTGTCTTCGGCTACCGTATCAACAGCTCCTATATCGCCACCAAGGGCAACACCTATCACGACGAGCAGGTCGCCGGCGCCAAGGCCGTGGCCCAGGCTCTGCGGGATAAGGGCTATACCATTGCCTGCAACTCCTACAACAACGAGAACTACGCCGATAAGAACGCCAACCAGATCCAGGCGGATCTGCAGAACTGGACCCAGCAGATTACCCCCGTCATCGGAGAAGTGGACACCTTCGTCTTCGCCCGTGCCACCGATATCTCCGATTACTCCGGAAACGCCTTTAACGTGATGTACACCACCGGTTTCCGTTACTTCGTGGCCAACGGCACCCAGCCCTGGGCGGAGACCACCTCCACCTACGTCCGTCAGAAGCGTCTGATGGTCACAGGCAACTCCATGGCCTACAACCCCAGCTGGTTCAACGGCCTGTTTGACTGCGCCGCCATTCTGGATGTGAACACCCGCGGCACCGTTCCCAACTAACCACATTCTCCGCGCGCCGGGACAATTCCCGGCGCGTGGCTTTTTGGGAGGATACTATGGAAATCAGACCGGGAAAATACCGGCATTTCAAGGGCAAGTATTACGAGGTCCTGGGTGTCGCCACCCATTCCGAGACCCTGGAGCCCATGGTGGTTTACCGCCAGCTGTACGGTCAGGGCGGCCTGTGGGTTCGCCCCGCCGGCATGTGGAACGAGATCGTTGACAAAGACGGCTATCACGGACCCAGGTTCCGGTTCGTGGAAGAATAATTCCGGTTCCAAAGCGTGCAGAAAAGCAAAGCATCCTCCCCATTGCCGCAGGGGGAGGATGCTTTTTTCTGTGGTGAAAGAGGGTCTGGTTTTCATAAAATATGTGCTTATCGGCTTTGCTCAGCAAAGTAATAAATTGGAATTTGTAGAGATGCTGAGAAAGACCTTCCCCCTCGGGGGCAATGTCATCAACTTAAGGAACCAGGGTCCGATTTCCCTGTCATTGCGAACCAGTCCGCAGACTGGTGTGGCAATCCGTTCCCCTTGCAGCGTC
>SFQY01000079.1 GCA_004562395.1 bacterium
CCGCAGTGTGGTACCAAAAGGATACCATTCCCCGCGGGGCGATGTGGGCATCGCCCCCTACGGCGCGGTGGTCGATGCTTAAGTTGATGACATTGCCCCGGGGGGAAGGTGCTTAAGTAGCGCACACTGGGGCGGATGAGGAACGGCGATATGTTCCATATTTGTATGCACTTCGTTAAAAAGGTATATTGGAAAAGTTTGTACCGTTTGATTTGGCTGCATTCCAAAGGATGAGATGTCGCCATTCCTCATCCACCGCTTCGCGGTCCCCCTTCCCCCCGGGGCAATGTCATCAACTTAAGGCGCTTCCGTAGGGGCCGATGCCCACATCGGCCCTTCCCAACGTTACGAATTCGCCGCAGTGTGGTACCAAAAGGATGGCGCGGTGGTCGATGCTTAAGTTGATGACATTGCCCCCCGGGGGAAGGTATTGTGCAGCCGACATCCCCACAAATTCCAATTGATCGGACTGCCAGGGAAAACCGACATGCATATTTTTTAAATCATCCCCGAAGGGGATACCGCATCTTATATCTTATATCTCCCATCTTCTATCTCCGCTATCTTATATCTCCCATCTCTCCCCTCCGCTCCCCCAAAGGAGGCATTCATGAATTTTTCCAACTACCGTCTGTCTCTGGACATCCACGAGACGGAGTCGGGGTTATCTCTTCGGGCCAAGAAGGGGGACTCCATCCGCAAAATCTACGTCACCCTCATGGACGGCGGAGCGCCCTACCGGATCACCCCGGACTGCACCGCCGCCTTCACCGCCCGGAAGCCCGACAATACCATTCTTTTCAACAACGCCCTCATCGAAAACAACGCCATCGTCTACGAGCTGACCCCCCAGACCACCGCCTCGGCGGGGCAGGTCCGGTGCGAGGTCCGGCTCTACGGCGGCGACGGGCGGCTGATCACCAGCCCCCGGTTCTTCCTGGACGTGGACGATACCGTCTTCACCGAGGGGGACCAGGTGGTCTCCGACGACGAGTATACCGTCCTGGAGGACGCCATCGCCCAGGTGGACCAGGCCGTGGCCGATGCCCAGGCCTCCCTGGCGGCTCTGGAGGCGGAGTTCCGGGAGAAGGTGGAAAACGGTGAGCTGACCGACGCCGTCAGCGCCGCCTTCCTCCACAAAACCGGCGGCACCATGGCCGGGGACATTGCCATGGACGGCCACCATATCACGGGCCTGGCGGAGCCGGAAGTCCCCACCGACGCCGCCACCAAGGCCTGCGCCGACGCCGCCTCCGCCCTGGCCCAGGCCGCCCAGGCCACCGCCGACGCTGCCCTGCCCCGGTCCGGGGGCGCCATGACCGGCCCCATCGCCATGGGGGGCAGCAAAATCACGGGCCTGGCCGCCCCCTCCGCCCCCGCCGACGCCGTCACCAAGGCCTACGCCGACGCCAAGCGCTTCACGGCTTCCGCCGCCCTGGGCACCGGCTGGTCCGCTTCCGCCCCCTATACCCAGACGGTGCCGGTCCCCGGCCTTCTGGAAACGGACATCCCCCACGTGGCCCCGGTGTACGATCCCGACCCGGCAGCGGCCCTGGCCCAGCGGGAGGCCTGGTCCATGGTCTGCCAGGCCGAGGCGGGGACGGACAGCCTGACATTTGCCTGCTTTGAGAACTGCCCCGGGGCGGCGGTTCCGATTCAGATCGAGGTGATGCGCTGATGGGCAAGGCATTTTTGTACGGAAACGGCGGTTCCTCGCCGCTGAATTTCAAGCTGGTGGGAGCGGCCTCCGCCCCGGCCAACCCGGGGGAGAACACCATCTGGGTGAATACCGGCGCGGAGGTCACCGGCTGGGTCTTCTCCCCGGAGGCCCCGGACAGCCCCGCCGAGGGGCTGGTGTGGATCAAGACAGGCCTTTCCAGCGCCGTGGCCTTCAACGCCCTGAAAAAGAACGGCCTGCGGGTCTGCCCCATTCAGGCAAAGCAGCGGATTTCCGGGGCCTGGGCGGATAAAACCGCCAAAAGCTTTCTGGGGGGCGCCTGGACCGACTGGTGGAACGGGGAGCTGTATGCGGCCGGAAACCTCTACGAATCCGTCACCGGCGGCTGGACCAGCGACGAGACCTCCGGCGCCCCGGCCATCACCTACGGCGAAAGCAGCATGACCATCAAGGCCACGGCGGCGGGGGTCAACAAGAAGGTCCGGACGGGGAAGAAGATCGACATGAGCGGCTGGTCCACCCTGACCTTTGAGGGCGCCCACGAAAACGCGGGAGCCTACAACCTCATGGGCCTGCTGGACGACGGGAAAGCCTCCGTGGCCAGCGTCATCCTCCGGGACGGCCACAGCCTGGACATCTCCAGCCTCACCGGGGAGTATTATGTCTACTTCCAGGTCCGCGACGCCTCCCGAACCACCGTGGTCACCGGATTGTACCTCAGCTAGCCCCGCCGCATCCCCCGCGTAGTAGGCTGTTAAGTCTAAAGCTTCCCTTTCGTAGGGCGGGGTTATGACCCCGCCCTACAAAAACATAAAGTTTTGGCATTAACGAGCTAGTAGGGGCGATCCTTGCGGTCGCCCGTCGCCGAAGGCGCATCGCTCCGTGGAGATACGAGATATAAGATACGAGATATAAGATACGAGATATAAGATGTGGTATCCCCTCCGGGGATGATTTAAAAAATGCATGTCGGTTTTCCCTGGCAGTCCAATAAATTGGTGTTTGACGGGGCGTAGGGCTTATGTCATGACCCCGCCGACCCGCCGCGAGTTTCCAATCGGTTGGTTGAACGGAAAATGGCTCGTTCATACCGTAGGGCGGGGGCTCGCCCCCGCCAAAACGTATCGATTTTGGATATTTTGGTTGAATGGCAGCCAAAGGCTCCCTTGCCTAAAGGGAAGCATTGCGTTCCGCCGCCCATGCAAACACCCATCTCCCACTATCTCTGACACAAAGGAGGACTTCATGACCATTTACATCGATTCCGACTGCCGCTGTCACGCTTCCGACGACGGCACCATGACCGCCGTTGAGACGGATGTCTTCGACGGCAAATGCCCGGCCTTTCTGGAGGGCTACCGCTACGTTCCCCCGGGCACCCTCTGGACCCGGGAGGACGGGGTGACCTTCGCCGGGGAGATGGTGGCCCCCTGGCAGGACTACGAGACCCTGAAGGCCTATCAGGAGCAGTACGAAGCAAATCAGGCGGAGCTTCAGGACATGCGCGCCGCCCTGGAGATCCTGGAGGTGACGCCGGATGAATAAATGGACCAACGCTGCCAAGAAGCGCCGGGCGGTCATCGACGCGGCGAGCGTCAAGGCGGCGGACCTGGAGATCATCGTCTCGGCTCTGAGGGAGCTGCCCCCGGGCCAGCTGAAGAAGGTCTTCACGGACCCGGTGCTGGCGGTGCTGGAAAAGTACCAGGTGA
This sequence comes from bacterium, assembly GCA_004562395.1. Lineage (GTDB taxonomy): Bacteria > Bacillota > Clostridia > Oscillospirales > Oscillospiraceae > Faecousia. Next base: position 3,388 of record SFQY01000079.1, read on the forward strand.
CGGCGGATGAATGACCGGCAGAAGCAGTGCCTGCTTGTATACCTGGGCTACGACACCGGAGGCGTGGACGGCATCTGGGGGGAGAAATCCCTCCGGGCTGCCGAAGCCTTCCGGAGGGATCACGGTCTGGGGGAGGGGGAGGACCTGGAGGCGAAGCTCAGATCGGTGATCGCCTCGGAGGAGGCCCCCCAGGACTGGTGGCAGAATATCCGCTACTGGACCCGGGAGGAATTCAAGTGCCGCTGCGGGGAGTACCACGCGCCCTACTGCGACGGCTACCCCGCGGAGCCGGACCGGGTTCTGGTGGAGCTGGCGGATCAGGTCCGGGCCCATTTCGGAAAACCCGGCCTCCGCTCCAGCGGCCTGCGCTGCCTGCGGCACAACCGGGACTGCGGCGGCGTGACCAACAGCCGCCACTTAAGGGGCAAGGCCCTGGACTTCCGCATCCAGTCCACCCCCGCCGCCCAGGTCCTGGCCTACGTCCAAACCCTCCCCCAGGTCCGCTACGCCTACGCCATCGACCAGGATTATATCCATATGGACGTGGAATAAGCGCTGAGTAAAGAAGATAGGAGATATCAGATATGAGATATAAGATGTGGTATCCCCTCCGGGGATGGATTTGAAAAACTGCGCATACCGTTTTCCCCCAGCAGCCCGATCAATTGGAATTTGCAGAGATGCGCTGCACCATACCTTCCCCCGGGGGGAAGGTGCCCCAGTGCGCACACTGGGGCGGATGAGGAACGGCGATATGTTCCATATTTGTATGCATTTCGTCCCCCTTCCCCCCGGGGGAAGGCATTGCGCTCCGGCATCCCTGCAAACACCAATTTCCCGGGAATCTGAGGAAAACCGATACGCGCGTTATGCAAAAGGATCGTTATGGCAGCGCCCTTACGCGCAAACAAAGGAGGACAACCATGGAACTGCTGAGAATCTTTCTGGGAGGCACCGGCGCGGCGGCGTTGGTGACGGGGCTGTGCGCGCTGCTGCAGTGGCGGCTGAACCGGCAGGCCCAGAAGGAGGATTTGACCCGCAGCCGCCGCCAGGAGCGGGAGGGGGAACTGGCAGCGGTGAACCGGAAGCTGGACGTTCTGTTTCTGGCGGACCGGACCCTGCTCTACGACCGCATCAAATCCCTGGCCAAATCGTATATTGAGCGGGGCTACGTCACCGTGGAGGAGCTGGAGGACCTGAACCGGATGCACGAGGTCTACCACGACCCGGACAAACTGGCCGGCAACGGCTTCCTCCGGGACCTGATGAACACCGTCAACACCCTCCCCCTCAAAGCCAGCTGAACCGCACCACAAAAAACCTTTCCCCTCGGGGGTGGTGCACCGCGCAGCGAATCAATAATCTCAATGATTGCCGGTGGCAATCATACCTTAATTTCCGGTGGCAGCCCGAAGGGCTGACGGATGAGGGGGAAAACCTGGAGATTTCCCCAGCAGCCCGATCAATTGGTGTTTGTAAGGATGTTTCGTAGGGCTTATGTCATGACCCCGCCGACCCGCTGCGAGTTTCCGATCGGTTGGTTGAACGGAAAATGGCTCGTTCATACCGTAGGGCTTATGGCTCGCCCCCGCCAAAACAAGCCCTACGGAATACCCCGTCAAATTCCAATCTATCGAGCAGCTGAGGAAAACCGGCAGACACAAAAGAGAAACCTTCTGCCTTGCCCCTTTGATTCGACACAGCGGAGCCCTTCACTGCGGAAAGCCCCTCATCCGCCCCCTTACGGGGGCACCTTCCCCCCGGGGGGAAGGTCATGGGGCGCGGTGCGGAACCCTTTTCCCACGTTAGGAATACAAAACGCGAATGGAGGAATCTTTATGGACTACACAAATCTTCTCAACAACCTGGTCAACTACGGCTCCGGCGTGCTGTGTGTTATGGCGGCGCTGGTGTTCACGGTGAATATCATCGTGGAGGTGCTGAAGACCGTGTTCCGGCGGCTGCCCACCAGTCTGCTGACCATCGCCGTGTCCATGGCGGTGACGGCGGCGGCGCTGCTGGCGGCCTCGGCGGTGCTGGCCTTCCCCCTGCACTGGTACCACGCCGCCGGCGGCGCGGTGCTGGGCCTCTTCGTCTCCTACGCCGCCATGTTCGGCTTCGACAAATTCAAAGACGCCTGGGAAAAGCTCCGCACCTACCGGAATCAGACATAAAAAACCTTCCCCCGAGGGGGAAGGTGGCACGGCGATAGCCGTGACGGATGAGGGGAAACGTGGAGATTTCCCCAGCGGCTCGATCAATTGGAATTTGACGTTATCATAATTCGTAGGGCGGGGTCATGACCCCGCCGACCAGGTTCCGGTTTTTGACCAGGGAGCATTCAACGGAATTGCCAGGAAATCGTTACATTTCGGCGGGGGCCGTTCAACATACCGATCGGAAACTTGCAGCGGGTCGGCGGGGTCATGACCCCGCCCTACGCCCCTCCCGTCAAACAGGAGTTTGTATAGACGACGGAACAATACCTTCCCCCGGGGGAAGGTATTGCGCGGCCCTCATCCTTACAAATTCCAATGGATCGATCCGCTGCGTAAAACCGGCAGACCCAAAAGAAAACCTTCCGACCTTCCCCCCGAGGGGAAGGTCTTGGGGAAACGGTTACAGACTCCCCAGAAACGTCTCCATCCGGTCCAACCCGGCCTCCAGATCCCGGTCGGCGCAGCAGTAGGACAGCCGCAGGTACCCCTCGGCGCCGAAGCAGCTGCCGGGGACGGCGGCGACCCTTGCCTCCCGGATCATCCGGGTACAAACTGTAGCACTGTCCAGGCCGAATTCCCCGATCCGGGGGAAAACGTAGAAGGCCCCCTCCGGCTCCGGGAAGGTCAGCCCCATGGCCCGGAGCCTGCCGGTGACGTAGGCCCGCCGCCGGGCGTAAACCTCCCGCATGGGCGAGGGGTCCACAGCCAGGGCGGCCACGGCGGCGTCCTGGATGAAGGTGGGCACCGCGGTGATCTGGGCGGCGCTGAGCAGCAGCAGCCGGTCCATGACGTAGTCCGGGCAGGTCAGATACCCCACCCGCCAGCCGGTCATGGCGTAGGGCTTGCTGAAGCTCTGGCACAGAATCACCTGATCACGCAGCTCCGGGTCCAGGCTCAGGTCCGGACACTGAGTGCCGTAGCACAGGGCGTTGTAGACGTTGTCGCAGATCAGGAAAATGGGCCGCCCCAGCACCGCCGCCTTCACCGCCGCCAGACTCTCCCGGCTGAGGACCACCCCCGTGGGGTTGCAGGGGGAGTTGAGGACGATGGCCTTGGTCCTGGGGGTGATGGCCGCCTCCAGAGCCTGCCGGGTGATCTGAAAGTCCGTCTTTGTCACGTCCAGGGGAACGGTCTCGGCCCCGGCCACGGTGGCGATGGTTTCATAGAGCCCGAATCCCGGGGTGGGGACGATGATTTCCTCCCCGGGATTCAGAATCCCCAGCAGGGCCGTGAACAGCCCCTGGCAGGCCCCCAGGGTGATCAGCACCTGCTCCGGCGTCACGACGTGGCCCCGGGCGGTCTCGAAGTCCGCCGCTGCCCGGCGCAGGACCTCGGTGCCCTGGTTGGGGGCGTAGTGGGTCCGGCCCGCCGCCAGAGCCGCCGCCGCCGCGTCCACAATGGGCCGGGGGGTGTCGAAGTCCGGCTCCCCGATGGTGAGCATCACGCAGCCCGGGGTCTGCCGGGCCAGGTTGGTGTAGACCCGGATGGGGCTTCGCCGCAGGGGGGTCAGGTTTCGGTTCATGGAAATGTTCATAGTTTCTCCGCCAATTCCTCAAAAAAGTCCGCGCCCGCTTCCAGCACGGCGTCGTCAAAGTCAAAGGTGTCCGCGTGGAGGGCCGGGGTGTCCCCCACCCCCAGGAAGAAGAACAGCCCCGGCAGCCGCCGCTGGTACCAGGAAAAGTCCTCGGCGGTCATGGAGGGGGCCTCCAATTCCCGGAAATCCACCCGCTGCCGCACCCTCCGGTACAGCCCTTCCGGATTCCACACGGCCGGGTAGCCCTGGGTCATGTGCAGCTTCACGGTGCAGCCGAAGTCCTTCTCCACCTGCCGGCAGATCTCCCCCAGCCCCTGCTGAAGGAAATCGAAAACGTTGTCCTCATAGGCCCGGAGGGAGCCCTCCAGCCGGGTGTGGGCGGAGAGGGCGTTGCGGACGGTGCCGCTCTGGAAAAACCCGAATTTCAGCAGCCGGAGCACCCCCTGAGGCAGCGACGATTCCAGCTCCCCGGCCCGGCGGTACAGCTCCGCCCCGGCGGCCAGGGCGTCCACCCCCTCGCTGGCCCGGGCGATGTGGGCGGATTTTCCGTAAATGTCCACGTTCACCTCGCAGGACCGGGCCATCAATGCCCCGGGACGGCTGAAAACAGTGCCAAAAGGAAGCCCCGGCCACAGGTGCAGCCCGAAGACCGCCTCCACCCGGTAGGTTTCGAAAATTCCCGTCTGGCACAGGTCCCTGGCCCCGCCGGTGGTCTCCTCCGCGGGCTGGAACAGCAGCAGTACGTTGTGGGGCAGGCTCTGCTTGCGGCTCAGCCGCCGGGCCAGCTCCAGGACAATGGCCATGTGGCCGTCGTGGCCGCAGGCGTGCATCCGCCCGGGATGCCGGGAGGCGTAGTCCGCCCCGGTCCTCTCGGCCATGGGCAGAGCGTCGGCGTCCGCCCGGAAGGCGATGGCCGAGGGCCGCCCAAAGTCAAACCAGGCGCACAGCGCCCCCTCCATGGGGGAAAAGAGCCGGCAGTTCAGCCCCTCCAGAGCCCCCCGCAGATAACAAACCGTCTCCGTCAGCGCCCGGTCCAGCTCCGGAATCCCATGCAGCGCCCTCCGGTCCTCCCGTATTCCCATAATCAAAACCTCCTTCGGCTGTAAGAGATATGAGATATCAGATATCAGATATAAGATGCGGTATCCCCTCCGGGGATGATTTTGAAATCCCATTTCCGGCCATCGTCTTTCATAAGCGCACCGATAAATTGGAATTTGTGGGGGTGTTCCGTAGGGCGGGGTCATGACCCCGCCGACCCGCTGCGAGTTTCCGATCGGTTGGTTGAACGGAAAATGGCTCGTTCATACCGTAGGGCTTATGGCTCGCCCCCGCCAAAACGGGGTCATGACATAAGCCCTACGCCCCCGTCAAACACCAATTTATCGGGCAGCTGAGGAAAGCCAATACGCATATTTTTTAAATTCATCCCCGAAGGGGATCCCACATCTTATATCTCATATCCCCTATCTTATATCTGCCCCCGATCTGCCCCCTCTCCCCAGGAACGGACAAAAATTTGCCTCCATTATACCCGTTCCCCCGGTCCCTGTCAATTTCCCCCTTGCCTTTTCCGGGGAAAACTGCTATGCTTAACCGGAAAAAATCCCCCCGGAAAAGGAGAGAGAACCCATGAACGCACAGGAAATCATTGAATATATCCGCACCTCGGAGAAGAAGACCCCGGTGAAGGTCTACGTCTGGGAGAAGACCCCGGTGGCCTTCCCCAACTGCCGGGAGTTCCCGGCGGGCCAGGGCTGCAAGATCGTCTTCGGCGACTGGAAGGACGTGGCCCCGGTGCTGAGGGCCAACGAGTTTGACCATGTGGAGATCGAGAACGGCTGCCGCAACTCCGCCATCCCCCTGCTGGACCTGAAGGACATCCCCGCCCGGATCGAGCCGGGTGCCGTCATCCGGGAGCAGGTGGAGATCGGGCCCAACGCCGTGATCATGATGGGGGCGGTGATCAACATCGGCGCCGTCATCGGCGAGGGCACCATGATCGACATGGGGGCGGTGCTGGGAGGCCGGGCCACCGTAGGCCGCCGCTGCCACGTGGGCGCCGGAGCGGTGCTGGCCGGAGTGGTGGAGCCCGCCTCGGCCACCCCGGTGGTCATCGAGGACAACGTCCTCATCGGGGCCAACGCGGTGGTCATCGAGGGCTGCCGGGTGGGCCATGACGCGGTGGTGGCAGCGGGAGCCGTGGTGGTCTCCGACGTGGCCCCCAACACCGTGGTAGCCGGCTGCCCCGCCCGGGTCATCAAAACCAAGGACGAAAAAACCGCCTCCAAAACCGCCCTGGTAGAGGCCTTAAGAACCCTGTAAAGCGCGGCGCAAAACCTTCCCCCTCGGGGGAAGGTGGCAGCCCGAAGGGCTGACGGATGAGGGGAAACGTAGAGATTTCCCCAGCGGCCCGATAAATAGGTGTTTGTAAGGACGAGTGCCGCACAATACCTTCCCCCGGGGGGCAATGTCATCAACTTAAGTACCAAGGTACCGTCTACCTCTGTCATTGCGAGGAGCGCAGCGACGTGGCAATCCGTTTTCTCCTTGGTAACATGTTCGAAATCGGGACGCTGCAAGGGG
>SFQY01000023.1 GCA_004562395.1 bacterium
TTCCTCATCCACCGCTTCGCGGTCCCCCTTCCCCCCGGGGGAAGGTATTGTTCCGTTGTCTATACAAACTCCTGTTTGACTGGGGGCGTAGGGCGGGGGTCCCGCCCTACGAAACATCTCTACAAACACCAATTTATCGGGCTGCTGAGGAAAACCGACATGCATATTTTTTAAAATACATCCCCGAAGGGGATACCACATCTTATATCTCATATCTTTTTTCAGAGCGCCTTCGGCGACGGGCGACCGCGAGGGCGGTGCCCGCGCAGCGAATCATAAATCTCAATGATTGCCGGTGGCAATCATACCTTAATTTATGCCCCTACGCGGGCAAGGGGATATTCCTGTTTCTGCGCCGTATTGCTGAAAAAACCGCCTCCGGTTTTTGACCGGAGGCGGCTGCCATTATTTCGCGAATTCCACGGCTTTGGTTTCCCGGATGACGTTGACCTTGATCTGGCCGGGGTATTCCAGCTCGGCTTCGATCTTCTTGGCGATGTCCCGGGCCAGCAGGATCATGTTGTCCTCGGAGACCACCTCGGGCTTGACCATGATCCGGACCTCCCGGCCTGCCTGGATGGCAAAGGCCTTGTCCACGCCGGGGTAGGAGCAGGTCAGCTCCTCCAGCTTCTGCAGCCGGCGGATATAGTTCTCCACGTTCTCGCGGCGGGCGCCGGGGCGGGCGGCGGAGATGGCGTCGGCGGCCTGCACCAGCACGGCGATAACGGTCTTGGGCTCCACGTCTCCGTGGTGGGCCTCGATGGCGTTGATGATCACGGGGTTTTCCTTGTACTTCCGGGCCAGGTCCGCGCCAAGCTGCACGTGGCTGCCCTCCACCTCGTGGTCGATGGACTTGCCCAGGTCATGCAGCAGGCCGGCCCGCTTGGCCATGGCGATGTCCACGCCCAGCTCCGCGGCCATGAGGCCCGCGATGTGGGCGACCTCGATGGAGTGGTTCAGTACGTTCTGGCCGTAGGAGGTGCGGTACTTCTGACGGCCCAGGATCTTGATCAGCTCCGGGTTCAGGTTGTGAACACCGGTTTCGTAGCAGGCCCGCTCGCCCTCCTCCCGGATGGTGCGGTCCACTTCCTTGCGGGCCTTCTCCACCATGTCCTCGATGCGGGTGGGGTGGATCCGGCCGTCCACAATGAGCTTTTCCAGGGCCAGCCGGGCAACCTCCCGGCGGACCGGATCGAAGGAACTGACGGTGATGGCCTCGGGGGTATCGTCGATGATCAGGTCCACACCGGTGATGGTCTCCAGGGTGCGGATGTTCCGGCCTTCCCGGCCGATGATGCGGCCCTTCATTTCGTCGTTGGGCAGGGGTACCACGGAAACGGTGGTTTCGGCGGCGTGGTCGGCGGCGCAGCGCTGGATGGCGGTGGCGATGATCTCACGGCCCTTCTCCTCCGCCTCGTCCTTCAGCTGGGCCTCGATCTCCTTGATCTTCATGGCGGCCTCGTGACGGACCTCGTCCTCCACGTTCTGCAGCAGGTACTGCTTGGCCTGCTCCTGGGTCAGCTGGGAGATCTTCTCCAGGGTCTCCATCTGCTGACGCTTGATCTCCTCGGTCTGGTTCTGGGTCTCGGTGACCTTCTGCAGCTTCTTGGCCAGTTCCTCTTCCTTGCGTTCGAAGGCCTCGGTCTTCTTGTCCAGAGCCGCTTCCTTCTGTTCCAGACGGCGTTCCTGCTTACTCAGCTCGGAGCGCCGCTCTTTGATTTCCCGTTCGTTTTCTGTGCGTGATTTATGGATTTCGTCCTTGGCCTCCAGAAGCATTTCCTTCTTCCGGCTCTCACCGCTGCGGATGGCCTCGTTGATCAGGCGGGTCGCCTCCAGCTCAGCGGAGCCGATCTCCCGTTCCGCGACCTTCTTGCGGTAGCCGATGCCCAGGACAAAGCCCAGACCAATGCCCACCAGAACGCCAACGACGATCAAAAGAATTTGATACCATTCCATAAATATGCAGCACACCTCCTTCTTATATAAAATAGGCGTAGAAGGGGTGGCGCTTGTATCCCCATGTGAAAAACGTGCAAGACAACCGGCCGGTCTGCTTCCCGGCCGGAAATTAAGCAAAACGCCATGAGGCGTAAAACGCATACCCCGGCTTCTCTCGCCGGTCACAATGCCTTGCCGCTCCCGTTCCATACGGGGGCAGCATACACTATATCAAGCTTATTTTACAAGCATCCTTCCGGAATGTCAAGGGCAAAGGTGAAAAGAATTGTACAGTTTGCATGAGAAACCGGCCTTCCGGCGCTGTTTTTTGCGGCTTTACCTTTTTTCCGGGATGTGGTATGATGATATTATGAAAAAATTCGGGTTTTGATCCCTTCCGCCCTCCGGAGGGAGAAAAGAAATTTGCTCCCTATATGGGAAAGATACAGAAATGAGGAAGCGTTATGGATATTCGGTTTGCCCAGGCGCGGGACATTCCCGACATGATTGAACTGCTGCGGCAGGTGGGGGAGGTTCACCATCAGATCCGCCCGGACCTGTTCCGGGCAGGGGCCCAGAAGTATGACGAGGCGGCGTTGGAGAAGCTGCTGGCGGATCCCAACCGGCCTATTCTGGCGGCGGTGGAGAAGGGGGCGCTGCTGGGCTACGCCTTCTGCATCCTGCAGGTCACGGAAGGAGACCCCGTCCTCCGGGACCGGAAGGTGATGTATATCGACGACCTGTGCGTGGACGAGATCCGGCGGGGTCAGGGAGTGGCCGGGGCGCTGTACCGGGCGGTCTGCGATTACGCCCGGGAGCTGGACTGCGACGCCGTGACCCTGAACGTCTGGTGCGGCAACGACCGGGCCATGGCCTTCTACGAAAAATGCGGCCTCAAGCCCCAGAAGGTGGGCATGGAGTACGTGCTGAAGCAATGACCTGCCGGGGGCTGCCGCGGTGTATCTTTTCCCGCTTCGGATTCCAAAAACAACCATTTGCCCCGGGGTTTGCCGGGGAGATCAGGAGGTTACTGTATGGCCTTTGACGCCGTTTATCTGTCCGCCGTGCTGGAGGAGGTCCGGCAGCGCTGCACCGGCGCCCGGGTGGACAAGATCCACCAGCCCAGCCGGGATACCCTGATCCTGCACCTGCGGGGCCGGGACAGCCGGGAGAAGCTGCTGTTCGCCGCCAATCCCACCGCCCCCCGGCTGCACCTCACCGGGGCCTCTCCGGAAAATCCGGCGGAGCCGCCCATGTTCTGTATGCTCCTGCGCAAGCACCTTCTGGGGGCCCGGCTGGCGGAGGTCACCCAGCCCCCCATGGAGCGGGCGGCGGAGTTTGTCTTCGACTGCACCGACGAGATGGGCTTTCCGGTGCGCAAGCGTCTGGTGGCGGAGCTGATGGGCCGCACCTGCAACCTGTACCTGCTGTCCGCCGAGGGGCGGATCCTGGACTGCCTGCGGCGGGTGGGCCTGGACGAGAGCGCCCGGCGTCCGGCGCTGCCGGGTCTGATCTACCAGAAGCCGGAGCCTGTGAACAAGCTGGACCCCCGGCAGGAGCCGGACTATGAAGCCATCCTGGCCCAGCCGGGTCCGGATCTGCTGGCCGACCGGCTCATGGACCGGCTGGGGGGCCTTTCCCCTCTGGTCTGCCGGGAGGCTGCCCTGTTCGCCGCCGGGGACCCGGAGGCCCGGGTGGGAGACCGGGACCGGGCGGTGCTGGCGGACCGGCTGGGACTGTTCTTCCATGAGCATCTGAACCACCCGGCTCCCTGGTACTGCGCCCAGGCTGACGGGACCCCGAAGCAGTTCGCCTTCTGCCCCATCCGCCAGTACGGCCCCTGCCGGCAGGCGGAGTCCTTCAGCGGCCTGCTGGACATGTACTACACCGTCCGGGACCGGCGGGACGCCATGCGCCAGAAAAGCCAGGCGGTGCGCAAAACGGTCCAGAACCTGTGTACCCGCCTGACCAGAAAGCTGGCCCTTCAGGAAAAGGAGCTGGCGGCCACCCGTGACCGGGAGCGGCTGCGGCAGCTGGGGGACATCCTCACCGCCAACCTCCACCGGGTGACCCGGGGCCAGACCACGGTCCGGTGCGAGGATTTCTACGACGAGGAAATGAGGAGCGTGGACATCCCCCTGTCCCCCACCCTGTCCCCTCAGCAGAACGCCGCCAAATTCTACAAGGACTACACCCGGATGAAAAACGCGGAAAAGGAGCTGACCCGTCAGCTGGAGCTGGGCCGGGAGGAGCTGAGCTATCTGAAAAGCGTGCTGGAGGAGCTGAACCGGGCCGGAACCGAGGCGGAGCTGGAGGAGATCCGCCGGGAGCTTCAGGACGGGGGCTACCTGCGGCCGGAGGGGGGCAAAAAGCGGATGCGCCAGGGAAAGCTGTCCCCCATACGCTTTGAATCCACCGACGGCTACCCCATCTACGTGGGCCGGAACAACCGGCAGAACGACGAGCTGACCTTCCGGCTGGCCCGGAAGGACGACATCTGGTGCCATGCCTCCAAGGTCCACGGCAGCCATGTGATCATCTCCTGCGGCGGCAGCGTGCCTCCCGACGACACCGTCACCCAGGCCGCCCAGCTGGCCGCCTACTATTCCGAAGCCGGGGACGGCCAGAACGTCAGCGTGGACGTGACGCCGGTGAAGCAGGTGAAGAAGATCCCCAACGGCAAGCCCGGCATGGTGATCTACCACACCTACCGCACCGTGGTGGCCAACCCCTACCCCGATATCACCCTGGATGCCCTCAACGCCGAAAACCCCCGGCAGGAGGGGGAAAAATAGATATTCGATATTGCGCGTATCGGTTTTCCTCGGCTGCCCGGTAAATTGGAATTTGTAAGGATGAGTACCGCGCAATACCTTCCCCGGGGGGAAGGGGGACCGCGAAGCGGTGGATGAGGAATGGCGAAACCTTACCATTCGCAATGCAATCAATTCAAATCGCGCAACCTTTCCCAATGTACCTTATTACCGAACTGCAAACAAATTCGAAACATATCGCCGTTCCTCATCCGCCCCAGTGTGCGCACTGGGGCACCTTCCCCCCGGGGGAAGGTATTGTTCCGCCGTCATCTGTACAAACACCAATTTATCGGGCAGCCGAGGAAAACCGATATGCCCATCATAAATTTTCAAAATCCTCCCCGAAGGGGATACCATATCTTATATCTTGTAGCGCATATCTGATATCTCACATCGTTTATCTCCTGTCACGCATCCTCCACGGATGTGACAAATTCCCCTTGACTTATTTGGGGTTTCGACCCATAATATGAGAAGATATTTTGGAAAAAGACGGGAAAATATGATTTTTTCCGGTTCCCGAAGGAGGCGCCTTTCTTGAGAGGAAAGAAAAAGGCTTTGGTATGGGTGCTGCTGGCGGTGCTGCTGGCCGCTCTGGCCTGCGGACTTATCTGGCACATGACCCATTACATAATGGTGGATTTCCGGTTTTATCCCAGGGACACCCGGACGCTGGATCTGCGGGGAAAGGCCATCACCGTGCAGCACTATCAGCGGCTCACCCGCCGGCTGCCGGAGTGCGAAATTCTCTGGGACGTTCCCTTCCAGAACGGCACCCTGCCTGACGATACCCAGCAGATCACCGTCACCAGCCTCACCGACGCGGATGTGGTGAGGATGGATTACTTCCGGGATCTGAAAACGGTGAACGCGGAGCAGTGTACGGACTACGACCAGCTGCTTTCCCTGTGCCAGCGTCGGCCGGAGCTGGAGGTAAACTTTGACGTGGTCATCTCCGGCCAGCATTTTGACAGCGACGCGAAGACCATCCGCCTGGAGACCATCACCCAGGAGGAACTGCCTCTGCTGTCCTGCCTGCGGTCGCTGGAGAGCGTGACGGTCCGGGGCGGGGCCAATACGGACATTTACCGGCAGGTCCAGAGCTTCTGCCATGACCGGCAGCTGAAGTTCGGGGTGGAGCTGGGCGGAAAGGCGGTCTGGGACACCCAGAAGCAGCTGCAGGTGGAGAAGGTCACCGGCGATGAGCTGAACCTGCTGCAGCTCCTGCCCGAAATCACCTCCCTGCACCTGGTGGACCCGGAGGCCCCGGCGGAAGAGGTTGCCGCCCTGAGCCAGACCTACCCCAACGCCCGGATCAGCTGGGAGAAGGAGATCTGCGGCAAGACCTTTTCCAACGATGTGACGGAGGTGGACCTGTCCGATACCACCTTCACAAGCCTGGAGGAGGTCGAGGCGGGGATGGCCTACTTCCCCGAGGCGGAAATGGTGTTCCTGGGAGAGCAGGCCATCGACAATGAGGAGATCGCCGCCTACCGGGAGCGGGCCAGAGAGGACTATAAGGTGGTCTGGATCGTCCGCTGCGGCGACAAGCTGCCCACCCGTACCGACGCCACCTCCTTCATGCCCAGCCGGGACGGCGTGGGCTACTTCAAGGATGAGTGGTCCTACAACCTGCGCTACTGCGAGGATATGATCGCCATCGACGTGGGCCACATGGGCGTCAAGGACATCAGCTTCGTGGCCTACATGCCCAACCTCAAGTACCTGATCCTGGCCCACACCGAGGTCTCGGACATCACCCCCATCAGCAACTGCAAGAACCTGATCTTCCTGGAGCTGGACTGGAGCCCCATTTCGGACTATACGCCCCTGCTGGGCTGCACCGCCCTGGAGGATCTGAACATCGGCAAGTACGGCGCGGACGTGACCCCCATCTGCCAGATGACCTGGCTGAAAAATGTCTGGTGCGTCTTCCGGCCCGCGGCGGCGGGCAGGATCGGCACCGCCCTGCCCAATACCCACGTGGTGGGCTCCGGCAACGCCACCGTCTCCAGCGGCTGGCGGAATCTGCCCAACTACTACGCCATGCGGGACGCCCTGAATATGTATTATATGAAGTGGTGAGTTCCCGGAAGCCGGGGATCTTGCCAAAGTCTTCCAAATATCCTAATCTTTTCTTAAACATTGGCCGGTTGACAGCCCTTTCGCGCTGGATTATAATAACCCAAGGAGGTATTGCCAATGAAAAAAATCGTGTTTACCGTTACCGTTGTCCTCCTGGTGATTGCTTTCGGCGTCAGCGCCTTTTTTGTGGGAAATTATCTGATCGAGGGAAAGCAGCAGGAAGACCGTTATGACCAGCTGGCCCAGGCCGTATCCGAGGCCCAGGCCGCCACCCGGCCCACCGCGGCGCCCACCAAGGACAGCTCCACGGAGGCCACCACCTCTGCCACGGAGCCCACCATGATCCCCGGCTACGAGGAGCTGTACAAGGAGAACCCCGATACCGTGGGCTGGCTGAAGATCGAGGGTACCAAGCTGAACTACCCCGTCATGCAGACCCCGGAGGATCCCCAGTTCTACCTGTATAAGGACTTTGACAAGAAGGACTCCAAGCGGGGCTGTGTCTTCGCCTGGGCCGCCGCGGACCTCAATGAGCCCAGTGACAACATCACCCTCTTCGGCCACAACATGGCCGACGGCACCATGTTCGCCGCTCTGAACAGCTACACCAACAAGAACACCTGGGACCGCAACAGCCTGATCTTCTTCGACACCCTGACGGAGTACCATACTTACAAGATCTTCGCCGTGTTCAAGACCAGCGCCAACGTGGGCGAGGGCTTCTCCTACCACCAGTTTGTGGATGCCGACAACGAGGCGGAGTTCGACGAGTTCGTGAAGACCTGCAAGGACCTGGCCTTCTACGACACCGGGATCACCCCCAAGTACGGCGACAAGCTGATCTGCCTGTCCACCTGTGAGTATTCTCAGGACAACGGCCGCCTGGTGGTGGCCGCGGTGCGGATCACCTGATCCGGAACAAAATAAGAAAACGGCGGACCCTGAAAAAGGGCCCGCCGTTTTTTGGGTGCTTATGGACTTATCGCGGAGAAAGGATCGTTTACGCTTGCATCCCCGCCGTAGGGGGCGATGCCCACATCGCCCCGCGGGGAATGGTATCCTTTTGGTGCCACACTGCGGCGAATTCGTAACGTTGGGAAGGGCCGATGTGGGCATCGGCCCCTACGGAAGCACCTTAACAGTTGATGACATTGCCCTTCGGGGATGATTTTGAAATCCCGCTGTATGGAAGAGAGAACCTTGGCGCTGGAGGTATTTTGCCGGCGGTATCGAAATAAGGTAAAAGATTCAGAATTGAATTTGAAAAACATCCCCGAAGGGGATACATTCACTTATATCTTATATCTCGTATCTTATATCTCGGTTCCCTGCGCCTTCGGCGACGGGCGACCGCAAGGGTCGCCCCTACGCGGTGGGGCAGCCGCGGTGGGGCTGCTGCGGTGGGGGGTGTTATTGGGCGAAATGCTCAGGGGCGGGGGATATAGTTGGACTGGAGGACGGTTTCGGTGATGGGCAGGTCCGGCTTGTTGATGCGCTCCAGGATCCGTTTGGCGGCGGTGCGGCCCAGCTCCAGCACGGGCTGCTTGATCAGGGAGGCGTTGGACAGCAGAATGTTCGGCTCCGGCACGTCCTGGAAGGCCACCAGCTCAATGTCCTTTCCCACGGTGATGTTGTGGCGGTAGAAATACCGGGCGGAGGCCATGGAGGTGATGTTGTTGGGGGCGATCAGCACCGAGGCGCCGCAGGCCATCACCTGATCCAGGTACAGCTCCAGCTGGGTGGACAGGGTGTTCACCAGGGGAATGATGTGGGGCTCCAGACCGTGCTTGTGAATGGCGTCCCGGTAGGCGTCCAGCCGCTCCACGCAGGTGGAAAGATAGGGGCTGTTCTGGAAGCAGACGATCTTGCTGTGGCCCTTGCGGATGAAGTCTTCCGTGGCCTCCAGCACGGTGCTGTAGGTATTCACCCGGATCACGTCCTTGGGGCAGAAGGCCACGGTGCGGTCGATGAAGACAATGGGGAAGTTCTCCGGCAGCACCTTCTGAATGCTCTCGTAGCTGCGCTGGGCGCTGGCGATGATGATGCCGTCCACCAGGCCGTTGCACAGAAAACGCAGGTTCTCGATCTCCCGCTGCTCGTCCTCGTGGGAGTTGGTCACCACCAGACGGTAGTTCTGGCGGCTGAGAACGCTTTCCACCTCTTCGATCAGCGTGGAGAAGAAGGGATCGCTGATGTTGGGGACCACGAAGCCCACCAGATTGGTCCGGCCGGTTTTGAAGATCCGGGCCATGGTGTCCGGATTGTAGTTCAGTTCCTCGATGGCCGCCTGGACCCGTTCCCGGGTGCCTTCGGCGACGTAGCGGGTGTTGTTGATCACATGGCTGACGGTGGCCACGGACACACCCGCCCGGGCGGCGACATCACGCATGCTGGCATTGGCCATAGAATAGAAGTCCTCTCTTTCCCTGGGTGTTAGGTAAACGGTTTCGCAATGACTGTTCGATTTATATTATACATGATCTTCCCCCATCTGTCAAGGTAACAGTTAACCGCTGTTTTCTTTGTTTCCCTCAATTGTTACTTGTAATTTCTCCACAAAATGAAGTCGAAAAAACTGTCATTTAGTGATAATTGACAAAACGCGGAAGGGGTGATATTGTATAGCCATAGAGTTAATCGATTGCGCAACTTAAATGCATTGATTAACATCAAAACAGACAAAAAGGAGAAACGAATCATGAAAAAAGTCATTGCTCTTGTTCTCGCGATTGTAATGGTCATGACCCTGGCCGCCTGCGGCGGTTCCGGCAGCGGCTCTGCCAAGACCGAGAAGAAGCTCTTCGGCTATACCTGTATGGACCTGACCAATCCCTTCCACATTGCCATGCGCGATGAGCTGAAGGCCCTGGCCGAGGCTGACGGCTATGAGCTCATCGAGTTCGACGGCGCCTCCTCCCAGAGCAAGCAGAACGATGCCATCGACGACATGATCGCCCAGGGTATCAGCGTTCTGTTCCTGAACCCCGTTGACCAGGACGGCGTGGAGCCCGCTCTGGAGGCCTGCCAGAAGGCCGGTGTCAAGGTCATCGTTGTGGACTCCAACGTCACCGCCACCCAGCTGACCGAGACCTACATCTCCTCCGATAACTTCATCGCCGGCAAGCAGTGCGGCGAGCAGATCGTGAAGGACTTCCCCGACGGCTGCAGCATCGCCATCATTGAGAACCCCCTGGCCGACTCCGTGGTGCAGCGTGTGGCTGGTCTGGAATCCGCCCTGGAGGGCACCAACTGTGTCATCGTTGACCGTAAGAGCATCGCCTCCGGTCCCGAAGTCCTGCCCGCCGTGGAAGACATCCTGACCGCCAACTCCGACCTGCAGGTGTTCTGGGGTCTGAACGACGACGTTTCCCTGATGATCCTGGGCTCCGTGGAGTCCGCCGGCCGTCAGGACCAGATCAAGGTCATGTCCGTTGACGGTTCTCCCTCCGGCAAGACCTCCGTTGCCAACGGCGCCCTGTACGCCACTGCCGCTCAGAGCCCCGTGGGCATCGCCGACAAGGCTTATGAGTGCGCCAAGACCCTGGTGGGCGGCGGCACCGTGGAGAAGACCTACTCCCTGCCCACCACCCTGATCACCGCCGAAAACGTCCAGGACAACAACCCCTCCGCCTGGGGCTAATCTGACACCCATCAACCTTTGATTCACGACGGGCTCCTCTCCACTCAGGGGAGGAGCCCGCTTCCTATATCTTACTATTGTAAAGGAGTTGAACTGCATGGCAGAACAGCTTTTGCTGCAGATGAAGGGCATTCACAAGCGCTTTCCGGGTGTCCATGCGCTCAAGGGCGTTGACTTTGAACTGAGAGCCGGCGAGGTTCACGCTCTGCTGGGCGAGAACGGCGCCGGTAAATCCACCCTCATCAAGGTCCTGGGCGGCATCTACCACAAGGACGAGGGCGAGATTTTTGTAGAGGGACAGCTCTGCGACATCGACAGCGTGGAAAAGGCCCGGGCCGCCGGAATCAGCATCATCCACCAGGAGCTGGTGCTGGTGCCCTGGCTGTCCATCAAGGAGAACATCTTCCTGGGCCGGGAGCCCAGGACCAAGCTGGGCTTCGTGGACTTTGACGAGATGTACACCCAGACGAAGAAATACCTCCAGGACTTCGGCCTGGACCTGGATCCCAACGCGGCGGTGGCCTCCCTGAACATCGCCCAGCGGCAGATGGTGGAGATCGTCAAGGCCATCTCCTTCTCCTCCCGGATCGTGGTCATGGACGAGCCCACCTCCTCCCTCTCCGACAAGGAAACGGAAAACCTCTTTGAAAATGTCCGCAAGCTCACTGCCCGGGGCATCGGCGTCATCTACATCAGCCACCGGATGAGCGAGCTGAGCCAGATCGCCGACCGGGTCACCGTCATGCGCGACGGCGAGTACGTAGCCACCAAGGTGGTGAAGGAAACCACCATTGACGAGCTGATCGCCCTGATGGTGGGCCGCAGCGTGACCAATTACTACACCCGGGACTACTGCACCAGTGAGGACGTGGTCCTGAAGGTGGAGGGCCTCTGCTCCGACAAGGTCCACGACGTGAATTTCGAGGCCCGGCGGGGCGAGATCCTGGGCTTCTCCGGCCTGGTGGGCGCCGGCCGCAGCGAGACCATGCAGGCCATCTTCGGTATCGAGAAGGTCACCGGCGGCAAGATCATCCTCAATGGCCAGGAGCTGCAGGGCAAAAGCTCCAGCCAGATCCTGAATGCCGGCCTGGGCCTGGTGCCCGAGGACCGGGCAGGCGAGGGCATGTTCGGCATGATGGACCTGAAGTTCAACCTGACGCTAAAGGTGCTGGACGAATTCATCAAGGGCATCCGCGTGAACCACGGCCGGGAGCAGGAGATCGCTGCCAAGGGCTTCCAGGACCTGTCCGTCCGGGCGCCGGGGCTGGATGTGCCCATCATGAGCCTCTCCGGCGGCAACCAGCAGAAGGTCATCATCGCCAGCTGGCTGGCGGCGGGCCCCAAGGTCCTGATCCTGGACGAGCCTACCCGGGGCGTTGACGTGGGCGCCAAGAGCGAGATCTATGCCATTATGAACCGTCTGGCCCAGGAGGGCGTGACGATCCTGATGGTCTCCTCCGATCTGCCGGAGATCCTGAACATGAGCGACCGGGTGGTCGTCATGTGCGAAGGCACCGTAACGAAAATTCTGGACCACACCGAGGCGACGCAGGAGAAGATCATGCAGTACGCCGTGATTAACTAAGAGGAGGATGTCCGATATGAACGAAAAAATGAGCTTTGGCCAGAAGACCCTTGGCAGCGCCAAGCAGTATATCAAGCGCAACGGCGGTATCCTGATCGGCCTGATCGCCATCTGCCTGGTGGTTTCCTTCCGCTCCGACCGCTTCCTGACCTATGAAAACATCATGAACGTGCTGCGGCAGATCGCCCAGAACGTGTTCCTGGCCAGCGGCATTACCATGATCCTCATCGCCGGCGGCATTGACCTGAGCGTCGGCGCCGTGGTGGGCATCATCGGCGTCATCGTGGGCACCATGATCAACGCCGGGATGCCCATCCCCCTGGCCATTATTCTGTGCCTGCTGATCGGCGCCGTCATCGGCTCCATCAACGGCCTGATCCTGAGCCGCACCACGCTGCCTCCCTTCATCGTCACCTTCGCCATGATGACCATCCTCCGGGGCGCCACCTACGTCTTCACCGGCGGCACCACCGTCCGTATCGATGACCGCAGCTTCATCGCCGTGGGCACCGGCTACTTCCTGGGCGTGCCCAACCCCGTGTGGTACATGCTGGTGGTGCTGGTGCTGGTCTACATCATCCTGAACAAGACCAAGCTGGGCCGTCACATCTATGCCATCGGCGGCAACCAGAAGGCCGCGGAGTTCTCCGGCATCAACGTCAAGAACACCCGCCTGTTTGTCTACACCTTCTCCGGCATCATGGGCGCTCTGGCCGGCATCGTGCTGGCGGCCCGCAGCTACTGCGGCGCTCCCACCGCTGGCAACGGCGCTGAGATGGACGCCATCGAGGCGGCGGTGCTGGGCGGCTGCTCCATGGCCGGCGGCTACGGCTTCATCGGCGGCACCATCATCGGCGCCCTGATCATCGGCGTCATGAACAACGGCCTGAACCTGATGCGCATCGACAGCTACTGGCAGATGATCGCCAAGGGCGTCATCGTCCTGATCGCCGTGTACGTCGATTACATCAAGAACCTGAAGAAGAATCAGAAGGCCGCGGGTTAATGACCATGGAAAGAAATCTGGTTCATCCGGTGATCCGGGTGGCCGACCCGGACGCTGCCGCCGGGTGGATGCGGGAGAATCTGTTCTTCCGGCAGACAGAGATCCCCAATGTGGTGGAAAACGGCACCTGCCGGCTGGAATTTGTCCGGGAAGCGGCGCAGCCCTGGGGCTGCGCCGCGCCGGGGCAGTACCACACGGGGCCGGAGCATGTGGCCCTGCGTACCGGGGATATCCGGGCCGCCCTGGAGCATTGCCGGAGCAGGGGGATCGAGCCCAACCTGCCTGACGGCCAGGCCAGGTTCAACCCGAAGGTCTACGGCGGGGGAGAATACTATTTCAATTTCATGACCCCCTTCGGCCTGCTCATTGAGATCAGCCAGCGGCTGGACCAGCCCCACTACGGCGAAACCGCCCTGATCCAGGGCCTTGACCACATCGGCGTCCCCAGCGAGAACCTGGAGGTCCGGATGAAGGAGCTGACAGGCCAGGGCTTCGGGGAGGAGTTCGCCCCGGTCCACAATTACAACGATCAGGAGGGCAATATCCTCTGCTGCATGATGCGCCGGGAGGATCTGATCCTGGAGGTCTACCAGTTCGCGGATATGACCCCCAGCGGCCGGGCGGCCTCCGGCTGCCTGACGCTGCCCGGGGTGCGGCTGTAGCCGCCTCTTCGGAAAAAGGATCGTCTGCAGCCGCGGCCGCAAAACCTTCCGCCAAGCGATAAAATGCAAAATGATCGTTTATCTTCGTTAGACGTACTGGCGCTTACGGCGCCCAAGCCTTCTCCTTGAGGAGAAGGTGCCCCAGGCCGCAGCCTGGGGCGGATGTGGTGTGCGGTACACAGTTGCGATGATCGGGACATTTCGGCGAAAACGTAACGCTGTAACACCACATCAGTCTCGCTTCGCGAGACAGCTTCTCCTCAAGGAGAAGCCTTGGGTGCGGGTCCCACCTAGGCGGAACCATCGTACTTGCTGCGGTAAACGATCATTTTTCTTCCATACCTCATCCGGGAATCCTTAAGCGGATGACAGTGCCCCCGGTATTATTGGAAAGGATGTTTGTCATATGGCTTTTTTTCAGGTTAATTTCTTCTCTCCCACCCTGTGCTTCAACACCGATATCAACGTGTTCATCCCCACGCCCAATTCCGACGAGCTTCTGAACAAGAAAAACTCCACCTACTACCATCCCGGCTCCAAATTCCAGGTGCTGTACCTGCTTCACGGGGCCTACGGCGACTATACCGACTGGATGCGTCTGACCAGCATCGAGAAATACGCCCAGAATCACAAGCTGGCGGTGGTCATGCCCTCCGCCTCCAACAGCTTCTATCAGGACATGTACCGGGGCTCCAAGTACCTGACCTACCTGACCCAGGAGCTGCCGGCCTTTGTTCAGAGCCTGTTCCCTGTCAGCCCCCGGCGGGAGGATACCTTCGTGGCGGGATTGTCCATGGGCGGCTACGGCGCCGTGAAGCTGGCCTTCCAGTGCCCCGAGCAGTTCGCCGCCTGCGCCAGCCTCTCCGGCGCCATCGACCTGGCGGCGGTGATGGAGGCGGCCCGGTCCGGCGATCTGGAAAGCCCCTTCCGCTGGGACGCCATTTTTGAAGACCCGTCGAAGGTCCCCGGCAGCGACGCGGACCTGTTTGCCCTGGGCAAAAAGCGCATGGCCGAGGGCCGGAAGCTGCCTCCCGTGTACCAGACCGTGGGCGTGGATGATTTCATTTACCCGGCCAACGTGACCGCCCATCAGCGGCTGGTGGAGATGGGTGTGGACGTGACCTACGTGGAGGCCCCCGGCATCCACGACTGGGACTTCTGGGACACCCATATCCAGGATGTTCTGAACTGGTTCCCGCTGGCGAACAAAGAAGTGGCGCTGTGACAGGAGGTATTTACAATGGCACATATTCAAATGAGCTTTTATTCCAACGCGCTGAAGAAGAACGCCAATGTCATGATTTTCCTGCCCACTCAGGACGCCGACGACTATCTGTTCGGCTCCGGCAACGCCAAGTACGACCCCAATAAGAAGTACCAGACCTTGTACCTGCTCCACGGCAGCTACGGCGACTGCACCGACTGGGGCCGCCTGTCCAGCGTGGAGCGCTACGCCCAGCAGCACTGCCTGGCGGTGGTGATGCCCAGCGCCGAGAACAGCTCCTATCTGAACATGGACTACGGCGAGGCGTACCTGGACTATATCGGCAGGGAGCTGCCCGCTTTCTTAAGGATCATGTTCCCCCTGAGCGAAAAGCGGGAGGACACCTTCATCGCGGGTCTGTCCATGGGCGGCTACGGCGCCTGGCGGGTGGGCCTGGAGTATCCGGAGCAGTACGGCGCCATCGCCAGCCTCTCCGGCGGTATGCAGATGCGGAAGATCCACTCCGGCCACTCCGCCCACATGGACAAGATGGACAAGAATTACCAGGCCGCCGTCAACGGCCCCCGGAACACCGCCGATCCCAGAAACGATCTTCTGGAGCTGCTGAAGCAGGACCTGGCCCAGGGCAGGCAGCTGCCCCGGCTGTACATGACCTGCGGCACCGAGGATTTCATCTTCCCCTACAACGAGTCGTTCTATGAGGAGGCCGCCGGTCTGGCCCCCATCACCTATGTGAAGCATCCCGGAGTCCACGACTGGGTCTTCTGGGATACCTACCTGCGGGAGGTCATGGACTGGCTGCCCCTGGCGGGAGAAAAAGTGTAAGGCTTTCCCCGTTTTATTGCATATCGGTTTTACTCAGAAAAGCAATGAATTGGGATTTGTAGGGGTGCGCTGCACCATACCTTCCCCCGGGGGGAAGGGGGACCGCGAAGCGGTGGATGAGGAATGGCGACACCTTTCCATTCTTAACGCAGTCAAGTCAAAGAGTACAGCCTTTGTGCGCTACTTAAGCACCTTCCCCCCGGGGGAAGGCATTGCGTTGCGGCATCCCTGCAAACACCAATTTACCGGACAGCTGAGCAGAGCCGGTAAGCACATTCTTTTTTAGGAGGAAACAATTATGGCATTGATTCAGATGACCCTTCTGTCCCGGAGCCTGATGCGCACGGTGCCCGTTACCGTGGTGCTGCCCGCGGACAAGATGACCGATTTCACGGCTCCCCTGCAGCCGGAGAAGAAGTACCCCACCTTGTACCTGCTCCACGGCGTCATCGGCAGCACGCTGGACTGGGTGTCCGGCACCCGGCTGGAGCGGTTTGCCACGGACCGGGAGCTGTGCGTGGTCATGCCCTCCGGCGACAACTCCTTCTACCTGGACCGCCCCGGCTCCGCCCAGAACTACGGCCAGTTCGTGGGCCAGGAGCTGGTGGAGCTGACCCGGCGGATGTTCCCCCTGTCCCGGGAGCGGAAGGACACCTTCATCGGCGGATTGTCCATGGGCGGCTTCGGTGCCCTGCGCAACGGCCTGAAGTACAGCGATACCTTCGGGGCCATCGTGGCCCTGTCCGCCGCCATCCATGTGGATCAGATGGCCGCCGCCGACAACAGCGCCGAGGTATTCTTCTCCAGGCGCAGCTTTGTCGAGGAGTGCTTCGGCGATCCGGATACCATGCTCCAGAGCGACAAAAACCCCTTCTGGCTGGTGGAGGATATGGTCCGCCGGGGCGCCCGGTTCCCGGACATCTACATGGCCTGCGGCGATGAGGACGGCCTGCTGCCCAGCAACCAGGCCTTTGCGGACCTGCTCACCCAGAAGAAGGTGCCCCATACCTTCGAGATCGGCCCCGGCGCCCACGAGTGGGACTTCTGGGATACCTACATCCAGAAGGGCATGGACTGGCTCCCCATCCCCAAATGCACCCCAGGCATCAGCAGCGGCCACGTTTCCAAGGATTGAACCCCATACTCCCCCCGACGGCACCGCCCAATCCAGCGGTGCCGTCCTTTTTCCCTTGTCCCGGGGGGAGAAGGTCTTGCGTTCCCTCGTCCCTGCGGGGGGATCTTTTCTGGCCGCTGTTAATAAATTATTTACGGAATATTCCATTTTCCCTCTTGCTTTTTTGGGCGGCATGGAGTATTATGTATTAGCACTCAGAGATACAGAGTGCTAAACACGTAGATATTTGCGGCGGAGCGGGACTGCCCGGGAGGCCGCGGTCTAAATACATTTTGTATGGAGGAATTTGTAATGAAACTGAAACCCATGGCAGACAATGTCCTGCTGAAGGCCCACGAGGCCCAGGAGACCACCGCTTCCGGCATCATCCTGGCCACCACCAGCAAGGAGAAGCCCGCGATGTACGAGGTCGTTTCCGTCGGCCCCGGCACCAAGGACGTGACCATGACCGTATCCGTGGGTGACCGCGTGGTGGTCGGCAAGTTCGCCGGCACCGACATCACCCTGGACAAGCAGGAGTACAAGTTCGTCAAGCAGGATGATATCCTGGCTGTCGTCACTGACTAAGGAGGAGCATTACAATGGCAAAAATGATCGTTTACGGCGAAGACGCCCGCAAGAAGCTGCAGTCCGGCATCGACCAGCTGGCCGATACCGTTAAGGTTACCCTGGGACCCAAGGGCCGCAACGTGGTTCTGGGCAAGAAGTACGGCGCGCCCCTGATCACCAACGACGGCGTGACCATCGCCAAGGAAGTGGAGCTGGAGGACCCCTTTGAGAACATGGGCGCCCAGCTGATCCGGGAAGTGGCCACCAAGACCAACGACGTGGCCGGCGACGGCACCACCACCGCTACCCTGCTGGCCCAGGCCATCACCCGCGAGGGCCTGAAGAACCTGTCCGCAGGCGCCAACCCCATGGTCATGCGCAAGGGCATCGACAAGGCCGTTGAGGCTGCCGTGGCCGCCATCAAGGCCCATTCCGTTCCCGTGTCCGACTCCGCCGCCATCGCCCGGGTCGGCACCGTGTCCTCCGGCGACGAGGCCATCGGCCAGCTGATTGCCGAGGCCATGGAGAAGGTGGGCACCGAGGGTGTCATCACCATCGAGGAGAGCAAGACCGCCGAGACCGGTCTGGACGTGGTGGAAGGCATGCAGTTCGACCGGGGCTACATCTCCCCCTACATGGTCACCGACACCGACAAGATGGAGGCCGTCCTGGATGACGCCTACATCCTGATCACCGACAAGAAGATTTCCTCCATTCAGGAGATCCTGCCCATTCTGGAGCCCATCGTCAAGTCCGGCCGCAAGCTGATGATCATCGCTGAGGATGTGGAGGGCGACGCCCTGGCCACCCTGCTGCTGAACCGTCTGCAGGGCCGCTTCAACGTGGTCTGCGTCAAGGCTCCCGGCTTCGGCGACCGCCGCAAGGAGATGCTGCAGGATATCGCCATCCTCACCGGCGGCACCGTCATTTCCAGCGAGCTGAACATGGAGCTGTCCGAGGCTCAGATGACCGACCTGGGCCACTGCCGTCAGATCGTTGTCACCAAGGACACCACCACCATCGTCGACGGCGACGGCGCTGCCGAGGACATCAAGGCCCGGGCCCATATGATCCGTTCCTCCATCGCCACCACCACCTCCGACTACGACCGTGAGAAGCTGCAGGAGCGTCTGGCGAAGCTGTCCGGCGGCGTGGCCGTCATCAAGGTCGGCGCTCAGACCGAGGTCGCCATGAAGGAGCGCAAGCTGCGGGTCGAGGACGCCCTGAACGCTGCCCGTGCCGCCGTTGAGGAAGGCATCGTGGCCGGCGGCGGCACCGCCCAGGTCAACGCCATTGCCGCTGTGGAAGAGCTGATCTCCACCCTCCACGGTGACGAGAAGACCGGCGCCAAGATCATCGCCGCTGCCCTGCAGGCTCCCGTCCGTCAGATCGCCGAGAACGCCGGTGTGGACGGCTCTGTGGTCTTCGAGAAGATCCGCACCTCCGGCAAGGTTGGCTACGGCTACAACGCCTACAACGAGGAGTACGTGGACATGATCTCCGAGGGCATCGTGGATCCCACCAAGGTCACCCGTTCCAGCCTGGAGAACGCCGCTTCCATCGCCGGCTGCGTCCTGACCACCGAGTCCCTGGTGGTGGATAAGCCCGATCCCGCTGCCGACGCCGCTGCCGCGGCTGCCGCAGCCCAGGGCGGCGGAATGTACTAATCCATCCCCCATACCCCTTCGCGGCGGCTCCTTTCGGGAGCCGCCGCTTTTCTGCGCTTCCGCTGGCCGGCGCACCGGCCTGTGGAGATATCAGATATGAGATATAAGATATTAAGATAATGGACATATCGGTTTTCCTCAGCTGCCCGATAAATTGGAATTTGTTGAGATGAGGGACCGCAATACCTTCCCCCGGGGGGAAGGTGCCCCAGTGCGCACACTGGGGCGGATGAGGAACGGCGATATG
>SFQY01000024.1 GCA_004562395.1 bacterium
GGTCTCCTCCGCAGCCTTCATGACGCCCAGAACCGTCTCCAGGTTGTACACATTGAACGCCGGAACCGCAAAGCCCCCGGCCTCACCCAGGTCAAGAATCTCTTTCAGATCGTAACGCATACGCAGTTTCCTCCTATGTTCATTTCCCCAAAGAAGGGATCAGCCGATACCGTCAAATTTCAGCTCCGGAACGTACTTGCAGAATTCCCGCAGGGATTCGGTCAGACTGCCCTCGATCTCGGACATGTGGTGGATATAGGGACCCTCGATGAGCCTGCGCTCCACAGCGGGCAGATCTTTGAATTTGCCCCACAGGTAAGAGCCAAAGGTGTAGGGGCCCTCCGCGCTGTCGCATTCGCAGACGGCCACGGAATAGCTGCCGTGATCCTGGTCGATCCGGGCCACGGTATAATGGCCGTCCTCCACCTGCATCCACTGGCGCATATTGACACATTTGGCCTGAGTTCCCTTTTTCTTCAGGGAATAGGCGAAGGGACCGCAGTGCCACAGCAGCTCGATGTTCCGGTCCGTGGGATGCCGGGTGGTGAACTCGCCCAGGAAGGGTTTTTTCTGTCCCAGGGTCAGGCACTTGAGTACCACCTGGGTCAGTGTGGCGTGCATGTCGCTCTCACAGCCGATGATGTAGCCCATATCCGCCAGCAGGGCGTAAGCCGTACAGGGCATGGCGCCCACCATCAGCTGCATGGCCGTCCAGCACTCCGCGGAAATCGCCGAGAGGTCATACTCCGCGAAGATCTCCTGATACAGCAGCACAAAGGCGTAGACCTTATCCAGCACCGGTTCGGTCAAATCATCTATCTCATACATGGAGCGCAGCAGGGAGACACCTTTGGCAAGCTCTTCCTTTCTGGTTTCCAGGATCCGGTTGTATTTGTCCTGGATCACCGCCAGGTTAACGGGGATCACATGAATGTCGAACTTTTCCATCAGTTCGCTCTCGTTGAAGATCACGGAGCAGAAGGGCTTGGGACGCATACCCACCTGGGCGACCCGCAGCCCTTTGAAATTCTTCACCGCGCAGGCCACACCCGCAAACCGCCGGAAGCCTTCCGCGAAGACGGGATCCTCGATCCGGCAGTTTTCAATATAGGTAAAGGGGACGTTCATTCGCTGAAGCTGACGGCTCATGCCGAACAGGCCGCACTGGGAATCCGTATAGCGGGTCCCGTCGGGCTCAAAAACGTCATCCTGAGGGCCCCAGAGCAGTACCGGCTTTCCAATGGCCCGGGCCACGGCACCGGCCACCTCTTCGTTGCCGAAGTTGCCGTTGATCAGGAATACCGCATCGACCTTCTCCCGGCGGAACCGGTCGATCACCGCATCCACATCCCGGTCACTGTAAAGCACGTTTACGTCGTTGATCCCCTTCAGGTCAACGAAAGAGATCTGTTCTGTGGTAAAATGGTCTTCGATATAGGCCACCGCCCGGGCGCACCGCTCCTCTGCTTTTTCCCAATTAAAGATGCCGGGTCTGGGCGTCACATCTCTGCGGATTGGAACCAGACCGATTTTCACTTGATAGTTTAACATGACAGCATTCCTCCTAGATTTTTTACTTTTCGCGGAATACGCGAAAGCATTCCGGGCAAAGGTCTGCTTGCCCTCTGTTTCACGCTGCTTTCATTCTATCACCCTTATTTTTCCTTTTCCATTTATCTAACTTACGAAAAAAGAGGCGGATTTCGTCCTGGATATATATGAATAATCCACAAAAACCAACATACTTCCCTCCACCCCTTCTGCCGCCGCTGCGGCTCAACGATGCGTAGGTAGACATTTTCGGTTCTGGCCGGTACAATGAATTCCGAAAGGAAGGATGGAGCATGTTTACACCCATTGATCTGCAAACCTGGAACCGGGGCCAGATGTTCTGCTATTTTTCCCAAATGGCGCCTACGGGGTACTTCCTGACGGTGCAGATGGATGTCACAGGTCTGCACGGCGCTGTGAAGGAGGCCGGATTCCGGTTTTTCCCTGCATACCTGTGGCTGGTCACCAGGAATCTGAACCGGCAGCCGGAATTCAAATGCGCCCTGCGGGATGGGCAGCTGGGCTATTATGATACCCTCACTCCCCTCTATGCCACCATGCACCCGGAGGATCACACCATCTCCCTGATGTGGACGGAATTCGACGAGGATTTTCTCGTCTTTCACAGCCGGTATCTGGACAATCAGCAGCGGTTTGGAAGCCGGCACGGCGTTCTGTGCCAGCCTCAGCTTCCGCCGGAGAACGCCTATACGGTGTCCTGCCTGCCCTGGGTGCCCTTTGACCACTTCAGCGTCCACAGCTATGAGAACAAGCCCTACTATTTCCCCAGCATCGAGGCGGGAAAGTTCACGGAGCATAACGGCAGGCTGAAAATGCCCCTGTCCATGACCTGCCATCACGCCACCACCGACGGCTACCATGTGGCCCGGTTCCTGGAAGATCTCCAGGCGGATATGGACAATTTTCCTCAATGCGCATTTCAGTCACCCTCCGCAGTACGATAAATTGGAATTTGTGGGGATGCGCTGCACCATACCTTCCCCCGGGGGGAAGGTGCCCCAGTGCGCACACTGGGGCGGATGAGGAACGGCGATATGTTCCATATTTGTATGCATTTCTTAAATTAACTGCATTGCGAATGGTAAGGTGTCGCCATTCCTCATCCACCGCTTCGCGGACCCCTTCCCCCCGGGGGAAGGTATTGTTCCGCCGTCATCTATACAAACACCAATTTATCGACCTGCTGAGCAGCGCCGAGACGCGCATTCCTCTCTATCCGCGGAAGCGGCAATCAGCGGCAGCGGGGACGCTGCGTCCCGGCGGCTCCGAAACCCGAGACTTTTGACAAAAAGGGCTTGAAATTTTCGTCTGTCTCTGCTATAATGACCATCACAAGCGCAGGGTTCGTATATCGGTAATACAACGGCTTCCCAAGCCGTGAAGGCGGGTTCGACTCCCGTACCCTGCTCCATAAAAAAGCACGCTGCGGCGTGCTTTTTTGCGCGTTTTTCCCTGGGGGTGACAAATTCCACCGGGATGAAAAAAGGGGATTGCCCATTCCCGGCAGGCATACCCACAGAGTGAGCAATTGCCAGGCAGCTTGATTTCCTACTTTTTACCTGAAAAACAGTATTGAAAATTCGTAAAAACTGCAAACTTGAGATTTCCCATTGAATTTGCTATACTATTATCAGAGAGTGCACCGCGCATGTTTCATCGGCATTCGGGACATGCATAGGAGCGCGTCACCTCTCGGATCATCACCCCTGCCGCGGGCGTGGGGCGGAGGGAGGTGTCAATATGAAGCGTGTGAAAGCAGCCTGTATCCTTCAGACCCAGGTATTTCAGCAGAAGGAGGATTCCGGCCTGAGCCGGGATGCCATCGCGGCTATGAACCGGGAAGAAGTCCAGCGTTACAAGCACAATCTGGAGCGTACCCGTTACCAGATCACCGGGGAAGAGGAGCAGGAGGACGGCTCCATCCTGGTCCGGGTCCGCAAGCAATACAACGACAGGACGGATGTCTATTTTTCTTGATCCATCAGGAGGCCTTCCAATGAAAGAATATGAGATTGCGGTAAAATTCACCAATGCCTGCGCCGGAGCCTCCCGGCCCCAGACCTTTTTTGAAGAGGCGGAGCTGGAAAATACCGATGATTTCATCCGAAGCAAGCACGGCGCGGAGTTCTGCAAATTTTCAAAGGAAGTCCTGTCCCCCACCCAGACTGTCTACCGTTACGATAACGGCAGCGTTGCGTATTGCTACGAGTTTTCGGAAATATAGGAACCAGAAATTCTTTCGCCGCGGAAGACGCTCCGTCTCCCGCGGCGATTTCTTTGTCCAATCATGCCGAGTTCATATCAAAACGCCTCCGGAAGCCGGAGGCGTTTGATGAACCGTTATCTGCTTCCCTTGTCGTAGGGAATGCCCTCTGCCTTGGGAGCCCGGGACTTTTTGGAGGTAAAGGCCAGAACCACCATGGACGCGATGAAGGGCATCATATTGTAAATTTCCTTCGGCCAGTTCAGGGCGTTCAGGAAGGCAATGGAATCGAAGATATTGGCCATGGCCCGGAACACAGCGAAGAACAGCGCCGCCGCCGCGATTCCCATGGGCTTCCACTGACCGAAAATCATAACCGCCAGAGCCAAGAAGCCCATACCGGCTACGCCCATCTCGAAATTCCAGTCGCCGACGGCGGGCACAATATACGCCATGCCGCCGATGCCGCCCAGGAAGCCGGAAATCAGGACGCCGCACCAGCGCATCTTGTAAACATTGATGCCCACGGAGTCCGCCGCCTGGGGATGCTCGCCGCAGGCCATCAGCCGCATGCCGAAGCGGGTGCGGTACAGGATAAACCAGGCGGCAATGAGGGCGACAATTGCCACCACGATAAACCAGTTCAGGGTCAGCGGTCCGATCTGGAAGGAAAAGTGCAGATTGTTCAGCACCTTATTGGTATTGGCGTTGTAGGAGATCTTCGGCGAATCCGTTCCGTTGATTCGCTTGGCAATCACCACCGCCAGGGCCGTGGCCAGCAGATTCAGAGCCGTGCCGCCGATGGTCTGATCCGCCTTCAGGTTGACGGCGGAGAAAGCCAGCAGGGACGAATACACCGCGCCGGCCACACCGGAGATCAGAATTGCCAGCAGCACACCCAGGAACACTGGAATCCCGGCGGCATTCAGCAGATTGATCATCACGACGCCAATCAGGCCGCCCACCACCATAATGCCCTCCAGCGCGATATTGATCACGCCGGAACGCTCAGAGAACATGCCGCCCAGGGCCACCAGAGCCAGCACGCTGGCATACAGCAGGGTATATTTCAGAAGCAGCCACATTACGCTTCACGCTCCTTTCCATTCTCCGGAGAAACCGTTTTGGGTTTGCGGGTGAAGAACTTCAGAATGCCGGACTTGAACAGCAGGCTAAAGGCGCACAGGTAAATGACCACACCGGAGATAATGTCGGAGACCTCGCCGGGGAACACACTGGCGTCCATAAAGCCGCCGCCCACGGTGATATGGGCGATAAACAGCGCCGAGAAGATGCAGCCGACGGGATTGGAGGAGGCCAGCAGCGCTACGGAGATGCCGTTGAAGCCCACGGCGGGAAGGGCAGTGGAGACCAGAGGCTCCCACTCCTTGCTGCCGGAGAGATAGAACAGCCCCGCGCCCAGGCCCGCCAGGGCACCGGCGATGGTCATGGACAGGACAATGTTCTTCTTGTCGTTGATGCCGGCGTATTTGGCCGCGTCCTTGTTGTGGCCGCAGGCCTTCAGCTCATAGCCGAAGGTGGTCTTGTTCAGGACCACCCACACCACCACCGCCACAGCAACGGCGATGAAAATGCCGATGGTAGGCAGGAACATGGCTCCGAAATAGTCCTTGCCGCCAATGCCGACATTGAAGGTGGGCAGCAGGGAGCCGGGAGACGCCTGCTTGATGGTATAGGTTTTGGTGGTATTGGTATTGAACATGACGCCGGTGCCGCCCTGGTAAATCAGGGTGTTGACTGCGTACAGACCAATCCAGTTGAACATGATGGAGGTGATGACCTCGTTGACGTTGAGGAATGCCTTAAACAGGCCGGGAATGGAGCCCCAGATGGCTCCGCCCAGAGCGGCGGCCAGGAGGCATGCCCACCAGGGCAGCTTCATCACGATGGCGCTGTACAGCGCAAAGTAGGCACCCACAGTGTACTGTCCGGCGGCGCCGATATTGAACAGGCCCGTCTTGAAGGCGAAGGCTACGCTCAGGCCAGTCATCACCAGGGGAGCCGCCTGCAGGATCTCCGTCCGGACGCCCATGCCCATGGCGTTGGCGGTGGAATAGAAGCCGCCGCTGAGAATGGCCTTGAAGCCGCTGTTCCAGGTCTTGGTCAGCATCTGCCCGAAGGTCAGGGAGTTTCCGTCCTGTGCCAGGGTGATCCAGCCCAAAACCAGCAGCACCACGAATCCGATGACCAGTCCAACCAGAATACAGGTCAGCGAGGCCAGCAGGGAACCGATGCCGCCCACGGCACTGCCCAGGCGGGGAGCGGTATTTTTCTTGCTCATAGCTTAGCCCTCCTTGTCCTTTCTCTTGGCACCGGCCATGTACAGGCCCAGGGTCTGCACATCGGTGGTCTTGGGATCAAATTCGCCGACAATTTCCCCCTCATACATGACGAGGATCCGGTCGGAGAGGTTCATAACCTCGTCCAGCTCCAGGGAAACCAGCAGCACCGCCTTGCCCGCGTCCCGCTGGGCGATGATCTGCTTATGGATATATTCAATGGCACCCACGTCCAGGCCCCGGGTGGGCTGGACCGCGATGAGCAGCTGGGGATCCTTATCGATCTCACGGGCGACAATGGCCTTCTGCTGGTTGCCGCCGGACATGCTCCGGGCAATGGTGGTGCTGCCCTGTCCGCTGCGGACATCATACTGCTCAATCAGCCTGTCGGAATAGGCCCGCACTTCCCGGGACTTGATAAAGCCGGCACGCTGGAATTCCTTCTCCCAGTAGCGCTGCAGCACCATATTGTTCTCCAGGCTGTAGTCCAGCACCAAGCCGTGCTTGTGACGGTCCTCAGGGATATGGCTCATTCCCAGCTTGCTGCGGCCCCGGATGGGCATTTTGGTAATGTCCTGCCCGCAAAGGGTGATGGTTCCTTCGCTGGGCTTTTCCAGACCGGTCAGGGCGTAGACGAACTCCGTCTGCCCGTTCCCCTCAATACCCGCAAGACACACAATCTCACCGGCGTGGACCTCCAGGGATACCGATTTGACCGCGTTGTTCTTGTGAACCTTGGAGGGAACCGTCAGGTTCTCCACCTTCAGGATTTCCTCACCGGGCTTGGCCTCCTCCTTCGTGGAAACCAACTGCACGTCCCGGCCAACCATCAGGCGGGACATCTCCTCCACGGAGGTATCGGCCACCTCCACGGTGCCCATATACTTGCCCTTGCGCAGCACGGAGCAGCGGTCCGCCACCGCCTTGATCTCCGCCAGCTTGTGGGTGATGAACAGGATGGATTTTCCCTCCGCCTTGAAGCCCCGCATGATCTGCATCAGCTCATCGATTTCCTGGGGAGTCAGAACCGCGGTGGGCTCGTCAAAGATCAGGACCTCATTGTCCCGGTAGAGCATCTTCAGGATCTCCACCCGCTGCTGCATGCCCACGGAGATATCCTCGATTCTGGCGTCGGGATCGACCTTCAGGCCGTAGCGCTCGCTCAGCTCCACCACGCGCTTTCTGGCCCTGGCCCGGTCCACCACCAGACCATTGCAGGGTTCGGCGCCCAGGATAATATTATCCAGCACCGTGAAGCATTCCACCAGCTTAAAATGCTGATGGACCATGCCGATGTGCAGCGCGGTGGCGTCGTTGGGATTGCGGATCTCCACCACTTTTCCATCCTTTTTGATTGTACCCGCTTCCGGCTGATACAGGCCGAACAGGACACTCATGAGGGTGGACTTACCGGCGCCGTTCTCACCAAGCAGGGCATGGATTTCCCCCCGCTTCAGCTGAAGCGTGACGTTGTCGTTTGCCTTGATTCCGGGAAATTCCTTGGTGATGTTCAGCATTTCGATTACATAGTCTGCCATGTGGTCACTCCCTTACGAATCGGTTTTTGATTCTTTTATTATATAGGAAACCCGCAAAAATTACAATCACAAAATCGAAAGAAACCGATTTTTCAATCAATTTCACCAGTAAAAAATATCCCCCGGGAAACCCGGGGGATATCCTGTCTGGAATCAGATCGGATTAGCCGATGTAGTTGACAGTGGTGTTCTCGCTGACGGTGGGATGCACAGCGGAATCGGAGCTGTTGTCCACAACGATGGTGCCGGCAGCAACGGCGTCCTTCACGGTGTTGTACTCGTCAACGGTGAAGGTGGTCAGTCTCCAGGAGTCCGCATCGGTGGGCAGACCAACGTACTCGCCCTCAGCCAGGGAGAAGTTGGAAACCTTGCCGCCGTAGACATCCCAGGAGCCGCTGTTCAGAGCCTCCAGAACGGTCTCGGTGACGTTCTGCAGCTGCTTCATAGCGGAGGTGATGATGCACTCGTCAATGTAGGACTGGTCAACGTCAACACCGATGACCTTGGCGCCGTACTTGTTGGCAGCCTCCACAGCGGAGGTGTAGATGCCGCCGCCGCAGGCGAAGACGACCTCGGTACCGGCCTGGTACCAGCCTTCCATCTTAG
Source organism: bacterium (assembly GCA_004562395.1). Lineage (GTDB taxonomy): Bacteria > Bacillota > Clostridia > Oscillospirales > Oscillospiraceae > Faecousia. Next base: position 8,220 of record SFQY01000024.1, read on the forward strand.
CGGTGGTCTCGGGAGTGCCGTAGAACTGGCCGCCGTAGGTGTAGTTGATGTCAACCTTCACACCCATCTCAGCAGCGGCAGCGTCAGCGCCCTGAACGAAGCCATAGCCGTAACGGATAACAGCGGGAACAGCCATGCCGCCCAGGAAGCCCAGCTTGGTGTAGCCGTCCTTCACGGCAGCGTAACCGGCCAGATAACCGGCCTGCTCCTCGGAGAAGGTCAGGCAGGCAACGTTGGCGGTGGGCTCGTAGTAGGTAGCGTAGTCAACGGTCAGGTCGCCGGAAGCGACGTCGACAGCGATGAAGTGGACATCGGGATACTGATCCATGACAACAGTCAGGGTAGCGCCGAACAGGAAGCCGGGCATAACGATGGTGTCAGCGCCCTCGGCAACAGCCTGAGCGATGGACAGCACACGGGCGTCCAGAGAGTCCTCGGTGGGCTGATAGTAGGTGTACTCCACACCGTTGGCGGAACACCAAGCCTCAACACCCTGCCAGCAGGCCTGGTTGAAGGACTCGTCATCGATGGTGCCCACGTCGGTCACCAGAGCGACCTTGGTGATGTTGGCGGCAGCGGGAGCCTCGGTCTCAGCGGCGGGAGCCTCAGTCTCGGCAGCGGGAGCCTCGGTGGCAGGAGCCTGAGTCTCGGGAGCCTTGGTTTCTGTCTTGCCGGAGCCGCAGGCCACGAGGGAAACCGCCATGGCCAGAACCAGCAGCAGAGCCAGAATCTTCTTCATGTTTCATTCCTCCAAAAATTTAAAGTTTTGGTAAAAGGGATACCTGATTCATTGTCGCACATTTCTGTGAAAAAATCAACACATTTCGCAAAAATTTTATAGCACTTTCCCAGGCAGACCCTTTCCCTGTCCGGAAAATACCGGATTTGGCCGTAACAGAGCCTCTTTCGGAAAAACGCTCCGGTTCTCAGCCCATATGCTCCCGGGCGGAGAATCCGAAGGGCAGCAGCTGGGCCAGGGTCCTGGTCTCGTAGCCGTCTCCGGCATCGGCCATATAGATCAGGAAGTCGTCCCGGCAGAACTCCCGCATCACCTGCCGGCAGACGCCGCAGGGCGGGAACAGGCCGGTGATCACGCCGTCTTTGCCTCCGCAGACCGCAATGGCGGTGAAATCCCGGTGGCCGTCATACACCGCCTTGAAAAAAGCGGTCCGCTCAGCGCAGTTGGTGGGACCATAGGCGGCGTTTTCAATGTTGCAGCCCTGGTAGACCGTGCCGTCGGCGCACAGCAGCGCCGCCCCCACCTTGAAGCCGGAGTAGGGTACATAGGCGTGGGTCATGGCCTCCTTTGCCAGGTCAATGAGTTTTTCAGGTGTCAATTTTGAACCTCCTTCCCATGGTAGGGCGGGGGCTCGCCCCCGCCAAAACGTCACCGTTTCAGATATCCTCCGGATTTTGCAGCCAATTTGCAGGATTTGCATCGATATATTGCCAACATTCCTGATACGCCTTTTCATTACGCAAAACAGTTTCGTAAAAGGATACCTGAAACAGCTTTTGTCCCGGAGTGTGAAAAAATTGGTTGCAGGCTCTGGTGGTCAAAGATTTATATGTGCCTACCACATCCATCAACGTTGGACATAAAGCCGCTCCTGCCATTCCTTCTGTCAATCGAATGATTGCATGAATGTGGGTCGGCATGATCACATACTTGTCTATCACCACATTGGGATACCGCTTTTCCAACGCTAACAGTTGCTGCTCGGCAATTTCTCCCACTGCGGTCAATGAAATCACTGCCCCGGCGGGGGCAAGCCCCCGCCCTACTCTGGACAGCAGCGGCGCATCCGATGCTGCGTGAATCGTCACATAATAGTAACCCGGAAGGCTGTAATCATATTTTTTTAGTCGTGGATGTTTTCGTTGGGAATACTCCATATCATTTCCTTCGCAAAGCTTCTGCCCGGAGTCTCGTATTCCACGCCCAGCAGCTCGGTGACCGTGGCGGCGATGTCCGCGTAGCTTCCCCGGGTGCCCAGGCTGCCGGGCTTCACGGCTTTGCCCAGAACCAGCAGGGGGACATATTCCCGGGTGTGGTCGGTGGTTGCGGTGTAGGCGGGGTCGCAGCCGTGGTCGGCGGTGATCATCACCAGATCCTCCTCCCCCAGCCGGGGCAGGAACTCTCCCAGCCAGGCGTCAAACTCCGACAGTGCCTTCGCGTAGCCGTCAATGTCCCGGCGGTGGCCGTAGAGCATGTCAAAATCCACCAGGTTCACAAAGCACAGGCCGTGGAAATCCTTCCCGGCGTAGTCCATGGCATGGTCCATACCGTCGGCGTTGCTCTTGTTGAACACATGCTCCGTGGTGCCCTGACCGGCAAAAATATCGTTGATCTTGCCCACGGCGATGGAATCCAGCCCGGCGGCCTTGATGGCGTCCAGCATGGTGGGCGCGGGAGGCTCCAGGGAGAAGTCATGCCGGTTACTGGTCCGCCGGAAGCCGTTCACCGGATCTCCCACAAAGGGACGGGCGATGACCCGGCCCACGCCGTGCTTTCCCCGGAGGATGCCTCTGGCCTTGCGGCAGGCGTCGTAAAGCTCCTGCAGGGGGATCTTCTCCTCATGGGCCGCCACCTGGAACACAGAGTCGGCGGAGGTATAGAGAATCCACTTGCCGGTATCCAGCTGCTCCTGGCCGTAATCCCGGATCACGTCGGTGCCGGAATAGGGCAGGTTGCACAGCCAGCCCCGGCCGGTGGCCGCCTCAAAGGCGTCCAGCACCTCTTTCGGAAAGCCCTGGGGATAGGTGGGCAGCGGGTTCGGGGACACCACACCCGCGATCTCCCAGTGGCCGATGGTGGTATCCTTACCCATGGAGGCCTCCGTCAGACGGGCCACGGCTCCGGTGGGAGCGGCGGGCTTGGGCAGGCAGTCCACCCCGTCGATACAGCCTAACCCGGCGGCAATCATGTTGGGAATGTGCAGCTTATCCGACGTGGCGCAGGAACCCAGCGTATTGACGCCCACGTCTCCGAAGCGCTCCGAATCCGGCATCGCCCCGATGCCAAAGGAATCCAATACAATCAAAAAAATCCGCTTCATGAACTCACCTCACAGAACCTTTTTCATTCTGCATTATTTGTTTTCCATGGCCACGGCCACGTCCAGGGCCACCTTCATCATGGTGGTGAAGGCGGTCTGGCGCTCCTCGGAGGTGGTCTCCACGCCCTTCAGCACGTGATCGGAGATGGTGCAGATGCACAGGCCCCGCTTGCCGTAGCGGGCTGCGTTCATGTACAGGGCGGCGGCCTCCATTTCCAGAGCCATGACGCCCATCTTCTTCAGGCCGTAGACACTGTCCAGACCTTCGGGGACACCCTCATGGTCACCGTAGAACACGTCGGAGGAATTGACGTTGCCCACATGGTACACCGCACCGTTGGCCTCAGCGGCCTTGACCGCCTCGGTCAGCAGCTCCCAGGAGGCGATGGGGGCAAAGGTGCCCGGCAGATGGAACTGTTTGGCCCAGTTGGAATCGGTGCAGGCGCCCTGGGCAATCACCAGGTCATAGAGGTTGATATCCTCCTGAATGGAGCCGGCGGAGCCCACCCGGATGATGTTCTCCACGCCGTAGCCGGTAAACAGCTCGTGGGAGTAGATGCCGATGGCAGGCATACCCATGCCGGAGGCCATGACGGAGACCCGGACGCCCTTGTACAGGCCGGTGTAGCCCTGAACCCCCCGGACATTGTTGACCAGCACGGGGTTTTCCAGGAAGTTCTCCGCGATGAATTTGGACCGCAGGGGATCTCCGGGCATCAGGACCGTTTTGGCAAAGTCACCGGGCTTGGCGGAAATATGAGGAGTGGGAGTGGTTAACATAACATATCACCTTTCTTATCACAAAATCAGCGCGAAAGCAAAATTCAAAGTTTCCCTCATTTTGCATTCTATTTTTAATGGTATCTATTCAGACAAACGAAACATCTTTTGCTATAAATGATCGTTTATCGTCGCTCCCACTGTAGGGCGGGGGCTTGCCCCCGCCGACGTACCAATGGTTTTGCATATCCGCGTCTAACGCAGCCGAGCATGTATCCAACCTGCTCGGCGGGGGCAAGCCCCCGCCCTACGAATGGTGCAAACATAAACGATCATTTATCTGTGTTTTCTGACCACGATTGGATAGTTACATTTGATTTTAATAGCTTCCGTCGTTCTGGGCCTGCTTGCCCGCCTCCATGGCCTTGGCCAGCTTGACGATGCGGGAGGTGCCCAGACGGGAGGCTCCCAGTTCGATGAACTTCTCCGCGTCCTCCAGGCTGGAGATGCCGCCGGCGGCTTTGATCTTCACATGTGGCGCCACATGGGCGGCGAACAGCTCCACATCGTGGAAGGTGGCTCCCGCCTTGCTGAAGCCGGTGGAGGTCTTGATATAGTCCGCGCCGGAATCGGAGACGCACTTGCACAGGGCGATCTTCTCCTGGTCCGTCAGCAGGCAGGTCTCGATGATGACCTTCAGGAGCTTCCCCTTGCAGGCGGCCTTGATGGCGGCGATCTCTGCGGTGATATCGTCCCACTTCCCATCCTTGGCCCAGCCGATATTGATGACCATATCCACCTCGTCGGCCCCATTGTCCACGGCGTCGGAGGCCATAAAGCACTTGGCGGCGGTGGTGGCGTAGCCGTTGGGGAAGCCGATGACGGTGCAGATGGGCAGCTTCTCCCCCACATATGCCTTGGCCTGCTTCACATAGGAGGCGGGAATGCAGACGGAAGCGGTCTGATATTTCATGCCGTCGTCACAGATCTCCCGGATCTGTTCCCAGGTGGCCGTCTGGGCCAGCAGGGTATGGTCGCATTTGGCGAGAATTTCCTTCAGTTCCATAAAATAAACTCCTTTCATCCGGTCCGCCGGTCAGGGGCGGCCGTGCAGCTTGATGACCTTTCGTTCCCGGATCCCCCGGATATAGCACTTGTGGCACATGGCGATATAGCTGTCATTTCCGCCCAGCACCACCTGGGCGCCTTCGGTAATGATGTGCCCGCTGCCGTCGATTCTGGCATTGACCGTGGCTTTGGCGCCGCAGTCACAGATGGTCTTGATCTCCAGGATGGAATCGGCCACCTCCATAAGCCGGCGGCTTCCCGGGAACAGCCGGGTCTGGAAATCCGTCCGCAGTCCGAAGCACATCACGGGAATGTTCTCATCGTTGACGATGGTCCGGAGCTGGTCGATCTGGTCTTCCGTCAGAAACTGGCACTCGTCCACAATGATCACATCGCAGCTTCCCCGTTTCGTCTCCCGGAACCGGTCGTAAATGTCCATTTCCGGTGGGATCACCTCCACCATGGCCTCCAGTCCGATGCGGCTACGCAGGATCTGCTGTCCGTCCCGGGTGTCGGCGCTGGGCTTGATGAGCCAGACGCTGAGGTCATTTTCCTCGTAATTGTATTTGGTGATCAGCGCCTGGGCCGTCTTGCTGGAGCCCATGGCGCCGTACTTAAAATAGAGCTTTGCCATACTTCTCTCCCTTTCTCTGTTCGTATTTTTCATTATACCTAAACGCCGGGTCGATTGCAACCCCAAATCCCGGCGGTTTACACAATGTTTACTTGCGCAGGAAGCGGTTGGATGATATACTGAAAAAGGGAACACCCCAACCCGCGTAGGGGCGACCCTCGCGGTTGCCCGTCGCCGAAGGCGCAGGGGATGCAGATATAAGATATGCGATATGAGATATAAGATGTGGTATCCCCTTCGGGGATGATTTTGAAAAATGCGTATACCGCTTTTCCCCAGCAGCCCGATAAATTGGAATTTGACGGGGTGTTCCGTAGGGCGGGGTCATGACCCCGCCGACCAGGTTCCATTTTTTGACCGGGCATCATTCAACGGAATTGCCAGGAAATCGTTACATTTCGGCGGGGGCGAGCCCCCGCCCTACGGTATGAACGAACCTTTTTTCGTTCAACCAACCGATCGAAAACTTGCAGCGGGTCGGCGGGGTCATGACCCCGCCCTACGAAATATCCCTGCAAACACCAATTTCTCGGGCAGCTGTGCAAATCCGATAAGCACAAAAAAATTTTCCATTTTCCGCAACCATGCCGCGATTTTGTCGAGTAATAAGATTGAAGGAGGGATTCCCATGAAAATGAAAAAGTATGTATCCTTGCTGCTGTGCGCCCTGCTGCTGATGGGCCTGTTTACCGGCTGCGGCAGCGGCTCCAAAGCCATGACATCCGCCGCTTCTTATGATATGGCCGTTGCCGAAGAAGCGCCTGCTGCCAGGAACGCCGCCGGCGGCACCCTGACGGATTCCGGCGCCTCCGGGTCCACGGTGCTGCCCCAGAGCCGGAAGTGGATCGTCACCGTGTACCTGTCCGCCGAGACCGAGGACCTGGACGCCCTGACGGCGGCCCTGGACGAGACCATCGCCGCCCTGAACGGCTATGTGGAGGACCAGAGCGTCTACAACGGCAGCACCTATTCCAACCGCCGCTACCGCAACGCCAGCCTGACCGTCCGGATCCCGGCAGAGGATGTGGACCAATTCACGCAGCAGGTAGCGGGCATTGCCAACGTGGTCTCCAAGGAGACGAACCGGCAGGACGTGACACTGAGCTATGTGGCCACGGAAAGCCGCATGACCGCCCTGCAGACCGAGGAAACCCGGCTGCTGGAGCTGATGGCCCAGGCGGAAACCATGAGCGATCTGCTGGAGATCGAGGCGCGGCTGACAGACGTGCGCTATGAACTGGAAAGCGTCACCTCCCAGCTTCGGCTGTACGACAACCAGATCGACTACGCCACCATCTACTTAACCATCTCCGAGGTCCAGGAATATACCCCGGTGGAGGAGCCTACCCTCTGGGAGCGGATCAGCGGCGGCTTCCTCAGTAGTCTGAAGGGACTGGGCAGCGGGCTTTTGGACCTCATGGTATGGCTCATCGTCAGCTCTCCCTATCTGGTGGTCATGGCCGTCATTGCCCTGATCGTGGTGCTGCTGGCAAAGCGGGCAAGGAAGCACCGCAAGGCCAAAAAAGCCCCCAAGGACGAATCTCAGCAAGCATAATCTTCTCAACCGCATACCAAAAGGGGCTGTTAAATAACCCCTAAGAAATCAAGCAGATCCTTTCCGGAATCGGAAAGGGTCTGCTTGTTTCGGGTATCAATGCTGTGAATAACCTTTTGGGTAAAAAGCGTACACGAACCGCAGCCGGAAAAAATCGCTTTTCTTCGGCGGGCTTTCGGGTTATTCCGCCAGCGGATTTGACGGGTTTTGCCTTTGTCCGGGGACCCAACCACCCCCGGTGTCCGCTTGACATTTCCTTCCCCCGCGGCTATAATACCAGAAAAACAAAAAGGAGGAAAAGAGATGCTGGACCTTCTGGTAATCCTGCTGTTCTGCTGGCTTTTCTTCAAAGCTCTGGGACTCGCCTTCAAGATGGCCTGGGGCGCCGCGAAGATCGCGGCCTCCGTGCTGTTTGCCGTTGCCGTCCCTTTGCTGGTGGTATGCCTGATCTTCGCCGGCGGCCTGCTTCTGCTTGTGCCCGTGGCCCTGATGGGATTGGCTTTCTGGCTCCTGAAAAAAGCCTGAGTTTTCCATAAAAACCGGTAATCGGCCCCGGGGGAAGGTCTTGCACCGCCCGGGAACCGACTGCCGTTTTTTTGCGCCGCGTTTTTAGCACTCTTATGCCGAGAGTGCCAGATTTTACAGATCGTTCATTTTGGATTCATAAAAAATGCGTTTTTGAGGGGTATATTTTAAAACAGAAAAAAGAAAGCAAACGGTCCCGGATACAGCGAGATCCCCTCCGGCTCAGCCCGCCTTGCCGGATGAAGCAACACAGGCGGCCAACCGGGACCCAGCGCCATTAGGAGGTATTTTTATGTTTGAACTTGCCCGCAGAAACAATCATCATGCCGTAAACGCCTATAACCCCTTCCGGGAGATGGAAGATCTGGAACGCAGCTTCTTCGGCGAACCCTTCTTTGAGAACCGGGATCTGGCGGAATTTAAGACCGACGTCACCGACGAAGGAGACCATTATCTGCTGGAGGCAGACCTGCCCGGCTTTGACAAGAAGGACATCCACCTGGACATCAGCGGCGACGTTCTGACCATCCAGGCCGAGCGCCACTCCAAGGTGGAGGAAAAGGACAAGAAGGACAGAGTCATCCGCGTGGAGCGCTCCTATGGCTCCTACAGCCGTCAGTTTGACCTGTCCTCCGTAAATGCCGATCAGATCAAAGCCAAATACGACAACGGCGTCCTGACCCTGACCCTTCCCAAGAAGCAGGCCACCCTTCCGGCATCCAGAACTCTGGAAATCGAGTAAACCCCAAAACAGCCAATCTTCCCAATCCTGACAAGCGCCGGGGCGGAACAAAAAATGTTCCGCCCCGGCGCAATTATTTTTGGGAGGCACTTTCCAGCAACCGCCGCAGCAATGCCTCATCCGCCCGGTGGTAAAGCTGTCCGTCCCAGCGGATATTGGGTCCCTTCCCGCACATACGCATACAGGGTACGGTTTTCACCGAGATTCCCGATGCCCGGAGTTTCTCCGCGAAGGCGGCCAGAGCTGCGTGTTTGCCGCAGTTGGGACCGCCGCAGATCTCCAGGCAGTGGGTATCCTTCAGGCGCAGGCTGGGAATGCGGCGGATCAGGGCCAGGAGGTAACTCTCCTTCACGCAATAGGCCTCTGCCACAGGCGCCAGCGCTGCCTCAGGAATACCGCCGCCGTTTTCCTGCTGCACCTCCCGCAAAAGACTCACCAGCGCGCTCTGATCTCCCGGCGCCCCCCGCTGTCCATAGTAGGCGATGGCTTCCTCTAAATTCCAGGGCATAGATCTTCTCCTTTCATTCCTTCGTCATGCTGTCTCCTGCTTATTCTTGACACGGAAAAGAAAATGATCCATTTTTTTCAGGAACCCTTCAAACAGAAGCGTCAGAATGCAGGTGATCAGGAAGCATACCACCATCAGGGTCACCGTATTGTTCTGAAAGATCCCCAGATGGCGCAGCGCGATCATGGGAAGCCGCTGCAAAATATACATTCCGAAAATATGCCTTCCCAGGAACTGCAGCAGAGGATTGTCCAGTCTGAACTTCATGGAAAGCAGGAGCAGCACCATCATAAAAATCAGCGCGTACACATGAAAGCCCCAGGGATACAGGTTCGCCACGTTCCGGAAGACCGCAAAGGCGGAAACGGAACCCAGCAGCGCCGCCAGATAAATGACATCCCCGCCCATGAGGATTTTTTCGATCCGCTCTCTGAAAAGGGAATACCAGATTCCCATGGAATAGCACAGGAGGGTATTGTGCCAGTGTTCCCTCTGCCACCCCATCAGCCAATAGATCTCCGCGATTGTCAGAACCGTCACAGCCGTTGCTGCGGCCGTTTTGTTTTTCCGGAAGACAGTAAAAGAAACTGCCGTAATGAGATATAACGTGACAATGGCAAAGATATACCATGTGCTGTTTCCGAAACCGTGCAAACAAATCAAAGACAGGAGAACGCTCTTCCATGTAACGGTATTTCCTCTGAACAGATACAGCGCCAGAAACAGCAGCACCGCTGCGTCGAAGTGGAGCAGGGTTTTCAGCGCCCGGTCCACGGGAATCCTGCGGACATAGCTGTGCCCCTTGGCCCGGATGGACTCCATGACCCCAAAGCCGGAATAGAACAGAAAGGGCACAACGATCAGCTGACCCAGAAATTCCGAGACCCCCACTGCCATAAAGTCCGTCTCCTCCGGGGTAATGTAGGTACGGAAATGCTGAAAGAAGACGAGCATGACAAAAACGCCCTTCAGGGCTGTGGACTTTTCCACCGAACAGTAATCCCGGTGAAAAGAACCTTCCCCGGCGATTTTCATGCCGCTGATAAACATCAGACCGGCCAGGATCATAACAACAGACATGGTGCCACCTCTTCTGTTTCCATATGTATGCAAAAACAGGTATAGAAAACTTTTTCATTATAGAGCCGGCCGGTATCCTTGTCAAGGACGGTTCCGCCCCGGGCAGCGAATTTTAGACAGCAAAAAACCGCATCCGAAACGGATGCGGTTTTTGTGTTGGCATTACCTATCTTCCCGGGCAGTCACCCGCCAAGTATTGTGGGCG
>SFQY01000025.1 GCA_004562395.1 bacterium
TTTTTAACGAAATGCATACAAATTCGGAACAGATCGCCGTTCCTCATCCGCCCCAGTGTGCGCACTGGGGCACCTTCCCCCCGGGGGAAGGTATGGTGCGGCACTTATCCCCACAAATTCCAATTTGTCGAACGATGGGCAACGCCGGTAAGCACTTTTCAAAATCATCCCCGAAGGGGATACATTCACTTATATCTGATATCTCGTATCTTATATCTCGGTTCCTTGCGCCTTCGGCGACGGGCGACCGCGAGGGTCGGTCCCCATTATCTCATATCTTATATCTTATATCTCATATCTCCACGGGTTCGCCCCTACGCGGGGGCGCCTGTTGATGGTACAATAAAAAATTGCCCCGTCTGCTTGCGGTGCCGGGAAAACGGCAGCGGAAGCAGGCGGGGCTGTGCTTTTACCAGGAAAGGGCCTTGCGCCACAGAAGGGTCAGGAAGCTTCGGGAGGTGGCCAGCAGGGGATGGGGGACGGGCGCCGGGGCGAAGAAGGAGGAATCGGGCTCATTTTCCACGGGGAAGGGGCCGGAGTAGAAGTGGTAGGGCTCCAGCCGGCGGGCGATGGCACCGAGGGTGTAGAATTTGTGAGGATCGAAGTCAAAGCCCAGGGCGCTGAGGACCTTCACGGCAAACTCGGCGCAGGTGAACGCGTCCCGGACCCGGATCTTGATGTGCAGCGGGGCGGTCAGTGCCGACAGGTGGTTGTACAGGTACCGCTCGGCGTGGTCGCGCATACCCTGCAGCAGGGTATCCAGCGTCTGCCACTGGCTTTGGGTCAGGGGCAGCCGGTACAGCCGGATATCGGCGGTGACGCCGTTGTGGTGGTAGCGGCAGGGCTTTTCGGTGACAAAGCCCCCGTAGAGGGGGGTGCGGTAATACCGTCGGGCAAAGGCGTAGAGCCGCCGCAGATCCGCCTCCGTGCCGATGGCCACATGGTTGTAGGGCTCTCCCGTTACCCGGCGGATCAGGCTTCCCATGCGGTAGGGGGTAGCGGAAAAGAGAACGTAGAGATATTTTTGAGGCATCGTCCGTTCCTCCAGGGTGGGATAGGTCTTCTGCGGGGTGCAGAGGACTGTATCATACCACAGCTTTGGTGAAAAAACAATTCCTTCGAACGCAAAGAACGCGTTCGAAGGAAAAAATTAAGAAATGTGACGATTCAGTCGTGGTCAGAAAACACAGATAAAGGATCGTTTATGCTTCGTTGGTTACTGCGGCGCGGCGACGCCCTTGGCTCCCCCAATGGGGGAGCCAAGGGGTGCTGCGATAAACGATCATTTACGCAAAAGATGTTTCGCGCGACGAAATGGATACAAGGAAATCACAAAACTTTGGAGAGAAAATCCTTCAGCCGGGGGTTCTGGGGGTTGCCGAAAATTTCCGACGGGGCGCCCTGCTCCAGGATCTTGCCGTCATCCATGAACAGAACCCGGTTGCCCACCTCCCGGGCAAAGCCCATTTCGTGGGTGACCACCACCATGGTCATGCCGTCGGCGGCCAGCTCCTTCATAACGGACAGCACCTCGCCCACCATTTCCGGATCCAGGGCGGAGGTGGGCTCGTCGAAGAGCATGACCTCGGGGTTCATAGCCAGGGCCCGGACTATGGCGATCCGCTGCTTCTGGCCGCCGGAAAGCTGGTTGGGGTAGGCGTCGGCCTTTTCCTCCAGGCCCACCCGGCGCAGCAGCTGCAGGGCGGTCTCGTCGGCTTCCTCCTGCTTCATCAGACCTGTGCGGACGGGGGCAAGGGTGATGTTGCGGCGGATGGTCATGTTGGGGAACAGGTTGAAGTGCTGGAAAACCATGCCCATCTTCCGGCGGACCTGGTCGATATCCGTTTTGGGATCCGTGATCTCCACGCCGTCGAAGGTGATGGTGCCGGAGGTGGGCTCCTCCAGCAGGTTCAGGCTGCGCAGGAAGGTGGATTTGCCGGAGCCGGAGGGGCCGATGATGACGACCTTATCCCCGGGATAGATGTGCTCGGAGATGCCCTTCAGCACCATATGTCCGCCGAAGGATTTTGTCAGGTCTTTAACGTCGATCACTTTGACGCAGCCTCCTTTCCAGAATGCTCAGCAGCCAGCTGAAGAGGATCACCAGCACCAGATAGATGCAGGCGATGCCGATCAGCGGGTACATCTGCTCATAGGTCCGTCCGTAGATTCCCTGGGCGGCGTAGACCAGCTCCTTGCCGCCGATGACGGTGATCAGGGAGGTGTCCTTCAGCAGAATGATGAATTCATTGCCCAGGGAGGGGAGAATGGCCTTAAAGGCCTGGGGAATGACGATAAAGCGCATGGTGTCGATGTAGCCAAGACCCAGGCTCCGGCCCGCCTCCGCCTGGCCGGGATCCAGGGCCATCAGGCCGCCGCGGATGATCTCGGCCACGTAGGCGCCGGAGTTGATGCCCAGGGTAAGGGCACCCACGGCGGTGAAGTTCCGGCTGCTGGAGAAAATGACCATTCCCATGATGAGCAGCTGCACCATCATGGGGGTGCCCCGGATCACGGTGACATAGACCTTGCAGATCCCGTTGAGGACGCCCAGAACGGCGTTTTTCTTTCCGGGCCGCTGCTGGTCGTGAGCGGTGCGCACGATGGCCACCAGCACGCCCAGGGCAATGCCCAGGGCCAGCGCCATGGCTGTAACCAGCAGCGTGGTGCCCACACCCTCCAGATATTGCAGCCAGCGGTCTTTTTCGATAAATGCCTGATAAAATTTTACGTAAAACTCCTGCCAGAAGGGAAGATCGGTGCCGCTCCGCAGCAGGGCTTTCCAAGCCTCATATTGTTCCACAGACTCACTCCTTCTCTTTTTTGCCTCCGGGAGGGTCCGGGAGGCTGCCTGCTGATTATGCTCAGAAAACAGCCTTCCCCAGGAGGAAAGCTCTTTTCCGGACACAAGGAAAAAACAGGCCATAAGGGCGGCAGGGCCGCCCTTATGGGATGGATCGCATTACTTCGCGGAAATGTACTTGTCGATGATGGCCTGAACGGTGCCGTCGGCGGTCAGCTCCTCAAGAGCGGCATTGACGGCGTCCAGCAGAGCGGTGTTGCTCTTGTTCATGCCGATGGCGTATTCCTCGGTGACGTACTCGGTCTCCAGGATGGCCAGGCCGGGGTTGGCGGCTACGAACTCCTCGGCGGGGGCGCTGTCGATAACCACGGCGTCCACCTGGCCGTTCATCAGAGCCTGGACGGCGGTAGCGCCGTTGTCGTAGGCCAGAACATGATCATCGCCGTAGTCGTCGGTGCAGTAGATGTTGCCGGTGGTGCCCCGCTGGGTGCCGATCATGTAGTCGCCCAGGGTGTCGGCGGTGACCTCGGAGCCTTCCTTGACGATGATGACCTGAACGGCGGTGGTGTAGGTGTCGGAGAAGTTCATGACCAACAGACGGTCATCGGTGACGGAAACGCCGGCCATGACGATGTCGGACTTGTTCTGCTGAACGGCCAGCAGGGCGGCGTCAAAGTCCATATCCAGGATCTCCAGCTCCAGGCCCAGCTTTTCGGCGATGGCACCGGCGATCTCCACGTCGATACCGGCGAAGCCGCCGTCATCGGTGGTCATCTCGTAGGGAGGGAAGGCGGCGTTGGTGGACATCAGCAGCTTGCCGGCCTCCAGAGTCATGGAAGCGGCGGCGGCGGTCTCCGCAGCAGCGGTGGTCTCAACGGCGGTTTCCGGAGCGGCGGTGGTCTCGGCGGGAGCGGCGGTGGTTTCGGAAGAACCGGAGCCGGAGCAGCCGGCGAACATGCCGGCGATCATCAGCGCGGCAAGAGCGACAGCAAATAACTTTTTCATATTCATACTCTCCTTTTCATTTTCCCCTCATCCAATCCGGAGGGAAATCGGATGAATGCATTATACTGCGAATATTATTCATCGTCAATAGGATTTTTTATACAACATTGGAGGGATTATCCGGCCCCGCATAATAAAAATAGCATAAAAAGATTCATTTACCCTTGGAATATTCGAATATACACATGAAATATGCATTGGATCGACTGGGGGTATATATTCAGATATGCAAAAATTATGAATAAAAATCGAATTCCCGGAGCGGAAGGGCGGCCGGGACCCTTGACAGCCCCGGGGATATCCTGTAAAATGCGAAATATCGGGATCTCTTCCGGCCCCTGGGGGGGGAAAACCCGGGATTTGTCCCGTATTTTTGTCCCCAAAAGAGAAAAACCATGGCTTTCCCGGCGGAAGCATCCTTTCCCGCGGCATGAACCGCAGAGGGCAGGCGTAAAACGGCAGCCCCGCCGGCAGGAATCAAAAAAGGAGAAGCCTTTATGAAAACCACTGTCAAGACCATGGACTATGACCGGGTGATGGCCCTTCCCCGGTACCCCTATGAAGCCCCCCGGAAGCCGGGGCTGTTCTGGCGCAGCCTGATCCGCCTGCTGACGGTTCCTGGACTGGCGGGCACCGGCTTCCGCTTTGAGATCCATGGGCAGCTGCCCGACCCCTCGGAGCCCTGCCTGATCCTGATGAACCACTCCTGCTTTCTGGATATGCAGATCGCCTACCGGATCCTGTATCCCCGGCCCTTCAATATTATCTGTACCTCCGACGCCTTCGTGGGCATGGGAGGCCTGATGAACCGGCTGCTGCGGACCATCGGCTGCGTGCCCACCCAGAAATTCGTCACCGATCTGGGCCTGATCCGGGACATGCTCTACTGCCTGCGGGAGCTGAAAACCAGCGTACTGCTGTATCCGGAGGCCAGCTACTCCTTTGACGGCACCTGTACGCCGCTGCCCCGGAAGATGGGGGTGCTGCTGAAAAAGCTGGATGTGCCGGTGGTGATGATCGAGACCTTCGGCGCCTTCTCCCGGAATCCTTTATATAATGAATTGCAGGTTCGCCGGGAGGTCCCCGTCCGGGCGGAGGCCAGGGTCCTGTTCTCCCGGGAGCAGATCCGGGAAGGCACCGTCCGGGAGCTGTCCGACGGACTGGACCGGGCCTTTTCCTTCGACCATTTCCGCTGGCAGAAGGAGCAGGGCCTTGCCATCAACGCTCCCTTCCGGGCCGACGGCCTGAACCGGATCCTGTACCAGTGCCCCAGCTGCGGCACCTCCGGCCAAATGACCGGCAGGGGAACCGCGCTGACCTGCGGCCACTGCGGAAAGCAATGGCAGCTGACCCCTCTGGGGGAGCTGGAGGCCTCCGACGGAAAAACGGAGTTTTCCCACATCCCCGACTGGTACGCCTGGGAGCGGGAGCAGGTCCGGCAGGAAATTCTGGAGGGGAAATACCGGCTGGACATCGATGTGGATATCGCCATGCTGGTGGATTTCCAGGCCATCTACCGGGTAGGGGAGGGGCACCTGATCCACGACCGGGAGGGCTTCCGCCTCACCGGCTGCGGCGGGCGGCTGAACTACACCCAGAAGCCCCAGGCCTGCTACGGGCTGTACGCCGATTATTATTGGTATGAGCTGGGGGATATCATCTGCATCGGCAACAATGAGCATCTGTATTACTGCTTCCCCAAGGGCGGCGACGTGGTGGCGAAAACCAGGCTGGCGGCGGAGGAAATGTACAAGCTGTACAAGGCCCGCAGACACGGCGGGATCACCGGATAAACGGGAAGGTGTCCCGCACGTGGAAACGGACGGCTGGAAGAGAAGGAAATATTACGGAAGGGAAAGCTGCATTTGCGCACAAAAAGGACCGGATAAAACGGATTGTTTTGTACAATTAGATGAAAAGCTTAAAAAACATTTGACATCCAGGCGTGGACAGTGCATAATAGTAAAGTGATGAAGCGTCGAAAAAAGTGCCCCTCGGGGGCCTTTGGCGGCGCTGCCAAAGATTTTTCTCCTTCGGAGAAAAAATGAACCTCTGTACGGCCATTGTTTTTAAAACAATTGTCATAAAAATCAAGAAAGGGAGGATTTTTTCTAAAATGAAAAAGTTCAACAAGATCATGAGCATCCTGTTGGTACTGGCCATCATGCTGAGCCTGGTCGCCTGCGGCGGCAAGACTGAGCCCACCGCCGCTGCCACCGATGCTCCTGCGACTGAGAGCGCGGCCGCAGCAGTCACCTATGTGGATCCCTACGCAGATCTGGCGGACGATTACGACGCCCTGTGCGAGGCCATCTACAACGATCAGCTGGGCGAGTTCCTGGCCGCCTACAACGCCGCCAAGGAAGCCACCAACGTTTCCGAGCGCTTCGCTCTGATGGCTGTCGCCGAGGCCAAGCTGATGGAGAGCTCCGTTATGCTGCCCCTGACTTCCCGTGGCGGCAACTACGCCATCTCCCGTGTGGCCCCCAACACTGCCACCTCTGTCCTGTGGGGCGGTGACTCCGACCGTTTCCATAATGTTCTGGTTACCACCGAGCCCATCACCGCCGCTCACCGCGACGAGCTGAAGGCCCTGTGGGCCGAGCTGAAGGGCACCGGCACCTGGGAAGCCGAAGCCCGCAAGTTCCTGGAAGACAACGGCTACACCCTGAAGGACACCTACTCCATGGGCTACTCCAGCGATCCTCAGACCTGGGACTCCGTGGGTACCTCCCGCGCCGCTGACGGCGAGGCCATCGTCAACACCTACGACGGCCTGGTTGAGTACGATTCCGAGAACGTCATGCAGCCCGCTCTGGCTGAGAGCTGGGAAGTTTCCGACGACGGCCTGACCTACACCTTCCACCTGCGTCAGGGTGTGAAGTGGGTCGACTCTCAGGGCCGTGAGGTGGCTGAGCTGAAGGCTGACGACTTCGTGGCCGGTATGCAGCACATGCTGGACACCATGGCCGGCCTGGAATACCTGGTTCAGGGCATCATCGTCAATGTCAACGAGTACATCTCCGGCGATATCACCGACTTCGCTGAGGTTGGCGTCAAGGCCGTTGACGACTACACCGTTGAGTACACCCTGTGCCAGCCCACCTCCTACTTCATGACCATGCTGGGCTACAGCGTGTTCGCCCCCGTGTGCAGAAGCTACTACGAGTCCAAGGGCGGCAAGTTCGGCGCTGACTTCGATGCCTCCGCCGCTTCCTACACCTACGGCAAGACCCCCAACGACATTGCTTACTGCGGTCCCTACCTGGTCAGCAATGCCACCGCTGAGAACACCATCGTGTTCAAGGCCAACCCCGCTTACTGGAACGCCGAGAACATCAACATCAAGACTCTGACCTGGCTGTACAACGACGGCGAGGACGCTCTGAAGGCTTACAACGACACCGTGTCCGGCGTGCTGGACGGCGCCGGCCTGAACGCCTCCTCCCTGGAGCAGTCCAAGGTTGACGGCCTGTTCGATACCGTGGTTTACACCGCCGCTACCGATGCCACCTCCTTCAGCGCTTTCTACAATGTGAACCGTGAAGCCACCTCCAACGTCAACGACGGCGCCGTTGTCACCGCCAAGACCGAAGAGGAACTGGTCCGGTCCAAGGCTGCTCTGCGGAACGTCCACTTCCGCCGCGCCGTCTCCTTCGCCACCGACCGGGGCACCTACAACGCCCAGACCGTTGGTGAGGATCTGAAGTACACCTCCATGATCAACAGCTACACTCCCGGCGTCTTCGTCACCCTGGAGGAGGATGTGACCATTGACATCAACGGCACCGCCACCACCTTCCCTGCCGGCACCTTCTACGGCGCCATCATGCAGGCTCAGATCGACGCTGACGGTGTGACCATGACCGTGTGGGATCCCACCGCTGACGGCGGTATCGGCGCTTCCTCCGGCTTCGACGGCTGGTACAATCCGGACGCCGCCGCCGCTGAGCTGGCTGCCGCCATCGACGAGCTGGCCGCCATCGGCATCGAAGTCTCCGCTGAGAATCCCATCTACATCGACCTGCCTTACTTCTCCGGCTCTGAGGCCTTCGGCAACCGTGCCAACGCCTACAAGCAGTCCATCGAGAACGTCCTGGGCGGCGCTGTGATCGTCAACCTGACCGAGTGCGTTGACTCCAAGGCCTGGTACTACGCCGGTTACTACACCGAGTACGGCTACGAGGGCAACTACGATGTCTACGATGTCTCCGGCTGGGGCCCCGACTACGGCGATCCTCAGACCTATCTGGACACCTTCCTGCCTGACTACGCCGGCTACATGGTCAAGTGCATTGGCCTGTTCTGATGCTCTGATCCGGCTGACAGCTTAACACAAAACGCGGGGGAGGATGGACTGCGTCCATCCTCCCATCGCATATCAGAGAGTACTTTCACCACACGCGCATAGAGCGCTGCCCTCAGCGTTTCGCAGGGCGGACTCCGCGAATCCGCTGAGGGCAGCGCTTTCTGTGATCCAAGGCAAATGGCGGAATCATTCCGCGAAATTGTGGCAGCATAATCCTGCTGCCCCTCCTATCACTGATGAGATGAGAGATGTACTATGACGAAATATTTAATTAACCGTATCCTTCGAAGCCTGTTCTCCGTTGTGATTGTGGTGGGCATCGTCATGGTGATGGTCTACTCCTGCCTGGACAGGAACCTGATCTTCGCCGCCGACTCCAACTACAGCCACGTCAAGAGCAACGCCAAGGAAGTTTACATGATGCAGCAGTGGGAAAAATACGGCTATGTGGACTATGTGCCCTATTCCGACTATCTGATGCAGCTCAAACGGGAAGACGTGATCGACCAGGCTACCTACGACGCCGCCATCAAGTTCGCCAACAAGGCTGAAAATGACGACGAGACCGTGGCCGAGTATGTCAAAAAGTTTACCGAGGAATATGAGTCCAAGGGCTATAAGATCGTTCGCCTGGACGGCAAAATGAAGGCCAAGACCAAGAAGTATCAGGACGGCGGCGAGCCCCGGATCTATGCCTACAAGGATATTCCTCTGATCGTCCGTCTGTGGAATTATTTCGCCGACCTGATCAGCGTGGACAACATCCACTATGTTCAGGAGGACATCGAAAACCGGGGCATCACCTTTACGCTGTATGATCCGGCCTACGGCGGGGAGAAATTCTCTCCGGCCATCATGGGCAACGGCACCCAGTATAAATATCTGTTCTACTGCAACGATTCCTTCCCCTATATCCACCAGAATCTGGTGACCATTCAGCTGGGCAAGTCCTATTCCATCCGTCAGGGCATCGACGTGTTCCAGACCATGACGGAATCCCAGGGCTCCTTCTACAATTCCGCCGTGACCTATCCCTCCGGCCTGGTGGAGGAATCCGCGGACAACCTCCATTCGGCCACCTATGTTGCCGGCTCCTTCGCCGAGAGCAACCCCATCATCCACAGCCGTTTCGTGGATGACTACACCAACGTGACCACCAACAAGGCGGGCCTGTCCAAGATGGGCTACTCCTTTACCATCGGCATCATCGCGGTGATCCTGTCCTACGTGCTGGCCATTCCTCTTGGCATCGGCATGGCCCTGCGGAAGGACAAGTTCCTGGATCATCTGGGAACCGTGTATATCGTGTTCATCACCGCCGTGCCTTCCCTTGCCTATATCTTCCTGTTCAAGGCCCTGGGCGGCAAAATGGGCCTGCCCACCACCTTCGACATGGAGAACCCCACCTGGCTGATGTACGTGCTGCCCATCATCTCCCTGGCGCTGCCCTCCGTGGCCAACCTGATGAAGTGGCTGCGCCGGTATATGATCGACCAGATGAACTCCGACTACGTCAAGTTCGCCCGGTCCGGCGGCCTCAGTGAGGGCGAAATCTTCACCAAGCACATCCTGAAGAACGCCATCATCCCCATTGTCCACGGCATTCCCGCCTCTGTTCTGGGTGCCATGACCGGCGCCATCATCACCGAGCGCGTTTACGTGGTTCCCGGCGCCGGCAACATGCTGACCAGAGCCATCAACGCCTACGACAACGGCGTTATCGTGGGTATGACCCTGTTCTATGCCGTGCTGACGGTGACTTCCATTATCCTGGGCGATATTCTGATGTCCGTTATGGATCCCAGAATTTCCTTCACCGCGAAAGAGAGGTAAGCGACTATGGCTGATAACAGAGAAAATCTGGACGAATTCAATATGTCCGACGCCGAGCTGTTCGCGCCTGTGGACCACGACCAGCTGGAATCCGAGAAGATCACCGCTCCCCGGTACTCCTACTGGCATTCCGTCTTCCGCGTGTTCTTCCAGAAAAAAATCAATATCATCATGCTGACCATTCTGGCCGTGCTGCTGGTATTCACCTATGTATACCCTGCTGTGATCCACTACGACGCGGCGGTGGATCCCTATATCAACCTGATGGACTCCACGGCCAAGCACCTGGGTCCCCAGGCGGCCATGGAGAAGTTCGGCTCCAATATCCACTGGATCCTGGGCTCCGGCGCCTCCGGCCAGTCCACCTTTGACGCCATCTGGTATGGCTCCAGCATCTCCGTTTCCCTGGCTCTGATCTGCGCCCTGATCAACATGACCATCGGCGTGGTCATCGGCGCCGTGTGGGGCTTCAGCAAGAAGGTGGATATCTTCATGACTGAGGTCTACAACATCATCGCCAACATTCCCTATATCCTGCTGATCGCTGTCATCGTGCTGATCATGTCCGCCAGCTTCTGGACCATGGTCTTCGCCCTGACGGTCACCGGCTGGATCGGCATCGCCTTCTTCATCCGCACCCAGGTCATCATCATCCGGGACCGGGAGTACAACCTGGCCTCCCGTTGCCTGGGCACCCCCATCACCCGGATCGCCACCAAGAACATCCTGCCCTTTATGACCTCCGTCATTGTGACCCTGGCCGCGACGGAGATCCCCTCCTACATTTCCTACGAAGTGTTCCTGTCCTATATCGGCATGGGCCTGAGCGACATGTCCCTGGGCAAGCTCATCGAAGCCGCCCAGAACGCCATGCTGACCCCCGGTTGGGAAATGGAATTCTGGAGCCCCGTGGCCGTCGCTTCCATCATCGCCGTGGTGCTGTATGTGGTCGGCCAGAATCTGGGCGACGCGTCCGACCCCCGGACCCATATGTAAGAGGTGGCGTGTATGGAAAAGAAAAAAGTATTGCTCTCTGTTGACAATCTGCATGTGAACTTCCGGGTCCGCGGCAGGACCCTGTCTGCCATCCGGGGCATCTCCCTGGACTTCTATGAGGATGAGTCCGTGGCCATCGTGGGTGAGTCCGGTTCCGGCAAGTCCGTGTTCACCAAGACCTTTGCCGGTATGCTGGACGCCAACGGCTATATCAGCGAGGGCTCCATCATCTTTAACGATGAGGAGCTGGCCGATACCAAGGTCACCCTGGACAACACCGCCAGGAAGCTCATCGCCTCCACCTGGGAGAACCTGAACAAGTATTCCCAGCTGGAAGCCGGCGCGGAAACCTACAAGGCGATCCTGAAGCTGGAATCCGAGAAGAAGGCCCGGGAATACCTCAGCGACGAGGAGGATCAGGCTTCCACCGCTCAGATCGACGATCTGACCTTCCGCCGCACCGAGCTGTACAACCAGAAGCTGACCATCGACTCCCACAAGGAAAAGGAGCGCTATAAGTCCGTTTCCGCTGAGATCGAGAAGATGGACGCCGAGATCAAGGAGCTGAAGAAGCGCCGGGAGGATACCATCGCCGCCCACAGAAAGGCCGCCAAGGCCGATACCGCCTTCCAGCAGGAATTCCAGACGAAAATGGCCGCGCTGAAGCAGACCTACTCCGGCCAGATCGTCAACCAGATCTCTGAGGAGACCAAGCGCCGCAACGAGATCCTGGCCAAGGAGATCTACCTCTCCGTGGGCCGCTACCCTCTGCGCAAGCGGATCAAGTTCATCCGCCAGCTGGAGAAGAGCTTCAAAAAGGCCATGAGCATGGGCCTCAACCTGAACGACGAAAACGTCCGCAACAACGTCTTTGACGAGGTGGTGTTCCGGGTCCGGTACCTGGACGAAACGGCCGACACCCTCCACGGCACCTGCGTGCTGAACCTGGCCAAGGTCCACTACGCCAAGGACTGGACCAAGATCCGGGGCGGCAAGATTGCCACCGTGTTCCAGGATCCTATGACCTCCCTGAACCCCATCATCACCATCGGCAAGCAGATTACCTCCGTCATTCTGAAGCATCAGAACTGCTCCGAGATCGAGGCCCGTGCCCGTGCCCTGACCCTGATGAAGAAGGTGGGCATCCCCAACGCGGAGGCACGGTTCGACGATTATCCCTTCCAGTATTCCGGCGGTATGCGCCAGCGTATCGTCATCGCCATCGCCCTGTCCTGCCAGCCCAAGATCCTGATCTGCGACGAGCCCACCACCGCTCTGGACGTGACCATCCAGGCCCAGATCCTGAAGCTGATCAAGGACCTGCAGAAGGAATTCCACTACACCATCGTGTTCATCACCCATGACCTGGGCGTGGTGGCCAACGTGGCCGACCGGGTGGCCGTGCTCTACGGCGGCCAGGTGGTGGAGCTGGGCACCTGCGAGGAGGTCTTCTACGATCCTAAGCATCCCTACACCTGGGCCCTGCTGTCCTCCCTGCCTCAGCTGGCTCAGAGAAATACCAAGCTTTATTCCATCACCGGCACACCCCCGTCCTTGTACAACAAGATCGTGGGCGACGCCTTCGCTCCCAGAAACCCCTACTGCCTGAAGATCGACACCCTGAAGGAGCCGCCTATGTTCCAGGTGTCCGAGACCCATTTCGCCAAGACCTGGCTGCTGGATCCCAGAGCCCCCAAGGTCGAGAAGCCCGAAATTATTCAGAACATCCACGAGAAGCTTGTGGAAGCGTTCAACATTTAAGGAGGATTCGGCTGTGAGTAAAGAAAAAGAAACCACCCGTGTTTCTCATCTGCCGGAGCATGGTCCTCTGGATGAAAACGGCAGGGAGATCCTGCTGAGCCTGAAAAACGTGGACATCACCTTCGGCAAGGGCGACAACGCCGTCCGGGCCGTCAAGAACGCCAGCTTTGATATCTACAAGGGCGAGACCTTCTCCCTGGTAGGCGAGTCCGGCTCCGGCAAGACCACCATCGGCCGGGCCGTGATCCGGGTCAACCCCTGCGCCGCCGGTGAGATCCAGTACAAGGGCGTCCGCATTTCCGGCAAGACCACCAAGAGCCTGGACCGGGAGGTCATCCGGAACATCCAGATGGTGTTCCAGGATCCCGCCGCGTCTCTGAATGAGCGGGCCACCGTGGACTACATTATTTCCGAGGGCCTGTACAACTTCAAGCTCTACGAGAACGAGGAAGACCGGATCCGCAAGGTGGAGAACATTATCAACGAGGTGGGCCTGCTGCCGGAGCATCTGACCCGGTATCCCCACGAGTTCTCCGGCGGCCAGCGGCAGCGGATCGGTCTGGCCCGGGCCATGGTCATGGAGCCGGAGCTGGTCATCGCCGACGAGCCCATCTCCGCTCTGGACGTTTCCATCCGTGCCCAGGTGCTGAACCTGCTGAAGAAGTTCCAGCAGGAGCGCAACATCACCTATCTGTTCATCGCCCACGACCTGTCCATCGTCCGGTTCATTTCCGACCGGATCGGCGTTATCTACAAGGGCGATATCGTGGAGATCGCCGACGCGGAGGAGCTGTTTGACTTCCCCCTGCATCCTTACACCCGGAGCCTGATTTCCGCCATTCCCATCCCCGACCCCATCCTGGAGAAGAACAAGGTGCTGTTCACCTACGATCCCTCCGTCCACGATTACAGCGAGGAAAAGCCCCAGCTGGTGGACATCGGCCACAACCACTTCGTCTTCGGCAACAAGAAGGAGATCGAGGAGTACAAGGCCCAGCGGGAAACCGGCGAGCCCCTGAAGTCCATCAAGATCCTGGACCCCAATGCGCCGGAAGAGGAGAAGAAGGAGGCGGAGGAGTCCATTCCCTCCACGGAGGGCATTCTGGACGCCCCGCTCCACGACACCGGAAACAAATGGTATTCCATTTTGTCCTTCTTCCTGCCGCTGCTGGGCCTGATCGCGGCCTTTGTCTTCCGCAGGTTCAACCACATCCGCAACTACAAGGCCTGCAAGAAGGGCGCCCTGATCGGTCTGGCTACCCTGGGCGCGATCATCCTGTTCTTTGCGCTGATGCTATTGTTCGCGGTTATCTGAAAAACCCAATGATTCCGTGCGGAGCGGCTGACTGCCGCTCCGCACAATCTGCTTAAGGAGCGTTTATGAAACAAAAGGGAAGGGACTTTAGGCCCAATCTCAAGCCGGTGACCCGGATCGAGCTTACCGAGACCAATACAAAGCTGCGCTGGGCGCTGATCGTGGTGCTGCTGGCCGTGGCGGTGGTGGCCATCGGAACCGGCCTCATGTCGCTGCTGAATACCCAGCCCGGTTGGCAGACCGTGGAGGTGACCGCTTCCGGGCCCAACTGCGGCGGGGATTTTAAATTCCTGTACGATTTCAGCGACTGGGGCAGCTCTGCCACCGCGAAAAACAAGGAGCTGACCGGCCTTTACTCCGAGGCCGCTCAGAATGCCTACCGGCTCTTTTCTCCGGATGCGCTGGAGGAGGGACTTCAAAACGTGGCCTACCTCAACGCCCACGTCAACGAGGCGGTGACCGTGGATCCGGGGCTGTATCCGGCGCTGGAGCTGCTGGCGGCCTATGACGACCGGCACTGCTTCCTGGCTCCCGCCGGGGCGGAGTATGACCGGGTGTTCCTCTGCGAGAACGATGCCGAGGCGGCCCTGTATGACCCGGCCCGGAATCCCAGGACGGCCCAGTGGCTGCGGGAGCTGGCGGCCTATGCCCGGGATCCGGAGCAGATCCGGTTGGAGATCCTGGGGCAGAACCGGGTGCGGCTGTGGGTTTCGGAGGAATACCTGGCCTTCGCGGAGGAAAACGAGATCGGGACCTTCCTGGACTTTGGCTGGATGAAAAATGCCTTTATCGCGGATTATCTGGCCCGGGTGCTGACGGAGAAGGGCTTCACCCACGGGTATCTGGTCAGCTACGACGGCTTTACCCGGAACCTGGATGAGCGGGGAGGGGAGTACACCTTCAACCTCTTCAACCGCCAGGGAACGGAGGTGGATCTGCCTGCCAGAATGCGCTACAACGCTCCGGCAAATCTTGTATTCCTGCGGGACTATCCCATGGCGGAGGAGGACCGGTGGCATTACTACACCTTTGCCTCCGGACAGATCGTGACGGCCTTCCTGGACCCGGAAGACGGTCAGAGCAAAAGCGCCTTGAGCAATCTGGTCGCCTACGCCGACGGGCTGGGCTGCGGGGAGATCCTGCTGCGGACCGCGCCGGTTTTCATCGCCGACACGCTGGATACCGCGCCTCTGGAGGCCCTGGCCCGGGAGGGCCTGTTTGCGGTGTGGTTTGAGGGGGAAACCCTGATGCACACCGACCCCGGCCTGGTGCTGGAAACCCCCTCCGGCGGAGAATAGGAATGCCGAAAAGAGCGTCGTGGTTGGCGGCTGTGGTGACAGATCAATTGGAATTTGTAGGGATGCCGGAGCGCAATACCTTCCCCCGAGGGGAAGGGGGACCGCGAAGCGGTGGATGAGGAATGGCGACACCTTCCCATTCTCAATGCAGTCAAGTCAAAGAGTACAACCTTTTCCAATGTACCTTT
>SFQY01000080.1 GCA_004562395.1 bacterium
TGCGTACGCCGCTCGGCGAAATCACCTCGACCGGCGGAATTGAGCAGCGGTTCCGCTGAGATTGAGCAATGGGACCGCCCGGATTGAGCAGTCCCACCGCTCAGGTTGAATATGGACTTACGGGGCAGGTCAGGGTATCATGAACATGCCGGAGTTGGATTCATATAAGCGCTGCACAGGTATAGCCGAGGGGAGTCGAACCCGTCCGCTGTCAGGCGTCCTGCAGCCCCTTCCGCTTGCGCATGGACTCCTTGCCGTCAATGACTACGGTGTAGGCGTCATGGACGATCCGGTCGCAGATGGCATCTGCCAGCAGCGGGTCGGACAGCTTCTCCGGCCATCCCGGAATATCAAACTGGGAACAGAAGATCGTGGAGTTTCGCTTGTACCGGGACTCCACGATTTCCAATAAGTCCCTGGCTTCTGTCTCCTTCAGGGGATACAGGAGCCATTCGTCTATAATGAGCAGGGCGTACTTCTTGTACTGAGCCATGAGCTTGCGGATCGTGCCGTTGCCCCTGGCGATCTGGAATTCCACCAGCAGATCCGGGAGCCGGATGTATTTCACCGCAAAGAACCGTCTTGCGGCGGCCATGCCCAGGGCGCAGGCCAGATAGGTCTTGCCGCTGCCGGTAGCTCCCAGCAGGATGATGTTGTGGTGCTCCTGTATGTAATTGCAGGTACCGAAGCGCAGCAGTTCTTCCTGCTTCAGCCCTCTGTCCGGGAGATATTCCACATTCTCCAGACAGGCACCGGGGTCGGAGAAGGTGGCCTGCCGGATCAGCTTGTTCAGGTGGTTGTTCTTCCGGGCATGCCATTCCGCATCTACCAGAAGACCGATTCGGTCCTCAAAGGCCATATTTTGGAACTGAGGGTCAGCAAGCTGGTCTTTCAAGGCGTTGGCCATGACGCTCAGCCGCATCTCCCGCAGCTTGGATACCGTCGTTTCTGTCAGCATCACTTGTTCCCCCTTCCGTAGTAGTCAGCCCCACGGGTGAATCCGTACTGGGAGGAGGAAGACTTGACCGCATCCTGCTCAGGAATTACTTTGTCCTGTCCGGATGCCAGGATCGCCTGGATATTCTTGAGAGAGGGACGGGGCGTGTACTCCAACGCCCGTTTGCAGGCATTCTCCAGTCGTTCCGGGGTGTACTTGTCTGCCAGCTTCAGCAGACCCGTGCAGGACTTGTAGCCCTGCTGTTCCACCTTGTAGCTGCTGAGAATGGCTCGAACCACGATCTGGGTGTGGCTGCCAACCTTCCCGGCCCAGTGGATGAAGCGTTCTCCGTTCCACTGGACATACTTCTGGTGGTCGGGCGGCATGTGCTCTTGAATGGTGCTGTACTGGTTGAATCTTCCGTACAGCCTGGGATGAGAGCAGATGCGGTTCCCGCCGTAGAATACCTCCACCGTGGCTCTGGTGAGCCGGACGTCCACCTTCTGCTTGATGTACTCAAAAGGGACGGAGTAATTCATGCGCTCCACAGAAATGTGGTAATTCGGTCCTACCGTTGCCACCTTCCAGGTCGCCAGTTCAAAGGGTCTGGGCGGCAGAGGACGAAGAAAGGGGCGTTCCTCCGCAAAGCTGCTGGCCCGGCTGCCCTCCCGCTTCTGGAAAGGCTTGTTGTTAAATGCCTCCAGGCGTTCGTGGATCGCTTCATTCAGCTCAGGCAGGGACAGGAACCGGCGGTTCCGCAGAGCCGCCAGAATGAAAGTGGAGATAATGCCGACGGTACCTTCCACGGCGGCCTTGTCCTTGGGAGAACGGACTCTGGCAGGCAGGATCGCTGTACCGTAATGCTCCGCCAGCTCCTGGTACGACTTGTTGAGAATGACCTCATCCTTGCTATGCTTCTGCACACCGGTTTTCAGATTGTCGCACTGGATGATCCGGGTTACGCCGCCGAAATACTTGTAGGCATTCACATGAGCGGTGGTCCAGGACTCCTGGTTCATGGAGAAGAAGGCCTCCACGTAGCTGTAGCCGCTGTAGGCCAAGGTCGCCACAAACACATAGGCCGGGATGACCTCGCCGGTGTCCGTGTCAATGACGGCAGCGGTATCGCCGGCCCAGTCCACCTGCATGATCTCACCGGGCTTGTGATTCAGGTGCATGGTGGCGTTGGTCTTTGCCAGATAGTCGGCGTAATACTTGTTGAACTGAGTGGACTGGTACGGAATCTCGCCCGCTGCACGGCACTGGTCGCAGTACTCCAGCCAGAGCAAGTTCAGGGTGACGCCGCTGCGCTGAAGTTCCTTGTGGACGTAAGCGTAGTCCGGCATCTTATAGACGGGCTTCGAGGCACTGGCCGGAAACAGGCGCTCTGCGAGCTGCTTGTCCGACAGATCCTCCGGCAGCGGCCACTGCAGGCCGCAGTTTGCTGCCCGCTGCAGCGTGGCTGCCACGGTGTTCCGTGCACACCGGCAGCTTGCCGCGATCTCGGTCTTGTTAAGTCCCAGACTGTGGAGCCTGAGGATCTCACGGTAATTGGTCATATAGGTGACCTCCTTGCAGATATTTACGCCGCAGAAAACGGCGCATATCTACATTTTACCGTGGCGCTCAACGCCAGCGGCGAGACTGCTCAATCCCGCCGGAACAAGTGCTCAATTCGAGCGGTCGAGGTGCGCAATCTTGGGCGGAATACTCA
>SFQY01000026.1 GCA_004562395.1 bacterium
AAGAAACTTTCCGGGGTCTGGAGGGTCAGAGCCTCGGGATCGGTGATCACATCACCAATATAATACGGCAGACCGCAGTTGGCGTAAGAAATATATCCCGACCGCTCAAATACCACAATTTCCGCCTGCTCATTTAGTCTGCGAATACGGGCGGCAGCGGTAGCACCGCCTGCCACACCGCCTACGATCACAACCTTCATATTAGCGTTCCACCTTTCCTGTATAAGCGGAAATACCGCCGATGTTTTTCACGTTGTTATAACCCATCTGCTGCAAAATAGCAGTTGCCTGACGGCTTCTTGCGCCGCTGAGACAATGGACGAAGATTGGAGTTGCTTGATTGTCAATCATATCAGCCACTTTGTCGATGGACTGCAAAGGAACATTTTTACTGCCGGGGATATGCCCCTGCCGGTATTCATCGGGGGTGCGAACATCCAGCAGGACTGCGCCATCCGTGTCACGATATTCTTTGACACCCTGATTGATGTCAGGGCCTTTCAGGAAATCGAAGAATCCCATCTTTGCACCTCCTTACAGCATGGCGAGAATCTGGGCTTTCGGTCTGGCACCGACAGCCTGATTGATAACCTTTCCGTTCTTCATCACTACCAGAGTGGGGATGCTCATCACACCGAACCGCGCTGCCAGCTCCGGCTGCTCGTCCACATTGATTTTGCACACTTTGATGTCACTGCGCTCTGCGGCAATTTCGTCCACGATAGGACTGACCATCCGGCAGGGGCCGCACCAGCTTGCCCAGAAATCCAGCAGGACGGGCTTGTCCGAGTTCAAAACCTCTCGACCAAAATTGTTTTTATTTACACTGATAGCAGACATATTGAAATCCTCCTGTTTTCTTTTTATGGTTTCATTATATCCGGCAGTCGTTGTTTGTTCTGTGATGATATCACTTATCGCCGGTGACTGTTTCACCGGGCCAACTGTTAATTCCACCGATCTCTACAATATTGGTGTAGCCCAGCTTCACCAGTTTTTCGGATGCCTGCTTACTCCGATTACCGCTGCGGCAGTATACCAGAATCAGCTGATCTTTATCAGGCAGTTCAGAGATATCCTCTGTGCCAATGGATTCGTTGGCAATATTGATCGCGCCCGGAATATGCTTTTCGCCATATTCCTGAGCAGTACGCACATCGAGGATGATGTATCCGGTTTCCTCCTCCATCATCGTAACAGCTTCCTCCATGGTAATCTGTCGATAGGTTTTTTCAGCGGATACGGCTCCACAACCGGACAAAAGCAGTAACGCAATTAAAATAGGAATAATTCTTTTCATGTGGATACCTCCAAAAATTTGTCAGCAGTAGCAAATCCGATTCCTCGACTTCCACCGGTAATAATGGCAACTTTATCTTTGAGTCTCATATCGAATACCTCCTTGGTATGATCTATGGTTGTAATATATCCAAAAGATCAGTTCCTCTCCGTGATGTCATCACATAATTGCATCATCAATCTTTTTCATGTTAGTTTAAAAACTTGGACTTGTGGTCACTCATTTCAAAACGTAAAAATCCCCAGGAGATCATTCGATAAGGAGATGAAGTCCTGGGGATTATGTATGGCGTCTGGTAAATACACCGCAAGATCAACGCCATGATAAAAGGCAAAGCTGTTTTCCGCAGAGAACAGGTTCAGATTTTCTAACGGATGATGCAGCGTATTAAATGCTGTACCAGCGAATTTCGTTGGCCTCCAGATGGAGGTCAAAGGAGCCAGTGTCGGTGTAAACGGTGGTGTCCTGAGGAACGTAAGTGTTGTTGACCACGCAGTACTTGCCGTTTGCAACGAATGCATGGACTTCTACATTGTAGTTGGTGGAGAACCACTTATTCAGGATGTCTTCACCGTGAGCGGCCCACAGAATAGCACGGTACAGAACTCGGCTGTTCTCGAAGGAATAGGGCAGACCGGAGATGTAGACGCTGCGGCCATTGCCGAATGTGTTGGTTGCCATCTGAACTTCCTTCTCCTTCTGAACCAGAATATCAGTGCCCTCGAAAGCGTAGATATTCTTCTTGCCCTCACCGAAGTCCACTTCGCCTGCAACGTCTGCCAGGATGAAATGGTCAGGCTTCTGCTCCCAGTTGTACTTGTCGTAGTTCAGGGTGAATCCAGTTTCCTTCTCCACGCCCAAGACACTCGCCAGCTGGAAGTAGTGCCCCTGATACTGGTGACCAGTAGGCTCACCAACACCAATGAAGCCGCCGCCATTGTGGACGAACTTGCGGACTGCGGAAGAAACAACAGCATCTTCCCACTCAGCACCGCCGGTATGCGCGGTATCACCGTCACCAACATTGATGATGACATCGATGGAATCCAGGATGGAAGGATCCTTGCGGATATCGTCAAAGGAGATGAACTTCACATCAAAGGGAGCACCGGACAGAGCCTCGATGATGCCTGCGTAGGAATAGTTCTGCTTCTGGTACAGAGCATGGTGAACCATGTGGCAGCCCCATGCACGCATCTTGCCCCAACTGTTCAGAACAGCGACGGTCTTGACGCAGTAGGGAGTCGTGCCCTTGATGTTCTCATACAGCTCACGGAACTCATTGCAGACAGACTCAACGTAGTCAATGAACTCAGGGAACTGCAGTGCCAGCTTCAGGTAGCCGCCGTAGCCAATACGGTCAATGGGCTTACGCAGGATGGCACGGCGGGCAGTGACCCAGTTTTCCTTGGCTTCCTTGACTGGATCGCCGCCTTCATAGAAGGTATCGGGGAAGAAGTAAGGCAGGAAACGGCCCTCGGTGTACTTAACACCGGGGATATCGGAGATCAGGCGCAGGGTGGAGCCATTACCAACAGAACCCACAACAGCATCAACCCCAATGGTCTTCCACTCTTCCATGAAGGGTTCCGTGCCGATCCAGTGATCGCCCAGGAACATCATGGCTTCCTTGCCCAACTCATGGGTAATATCCACCATCTCCTTGGCCAGCGCAGCCACCTCACGGCGCTGGAAAGCCTGGAAGTCCTTAAACTCCTTGGAGGGAACACGGTACTGGTTGTTGTAGTAACCCTGGTCAACGATGAACTCAGGACGGAACTTATAGCCCACTTCCTTCTCAAACTGCTCCAGGATGTAGGGAGACACGGAAGCGGAGTAGCCGTACCAGTCAACAAACTTTTCCCGCTTCAGCTCGTCGAACATCAGGGTGAACTGATGGAAAAAGGTGGTGTAGCGGATAACATTGACATAGGGATGGTCCGCAATGAACTTGCGCAGACGCTCCATGGTGAACTTGTGGGTCTTGGGCTGGCGGACATCAAAGGTGATCTGATGTTCAAAGTTTTGCCAGTTGTTGGTGACAGCATTGTACATATGCACCGGGTCCCAGATCAGATAAGCCAGAAATGCCACAGTGTACTCATGGAAAGCTTCAGGAGCAGCAATGACAACGCAGCCAGTCTCCACATTGTAATCCCAATCTTCGGGAGCAATGGGTTCACCGGTGGTGCGATCCATCACTTCCCACCAACGCTTGATATCGTCCCGGGTGTTGACTTCCATCAGCTCAGGAGAAATGCCCTGCATCAGAGGAATCTCCAGAATACCACCGGTGGCGGTGTGGAAGCCGGTCACGATATAGCACTGCTGCACTTCATCGGGGTTGGCCTTTGCCCAAACATTATCTTTACGGGTGGTGTAGTAGGTGGAGTAGATCTTTGCATTCTGGTTCTGCAATTCGGCAGGGAAATCCGTACCGTCGCAGTCACGGATAGCATCTGCGCCCCAGCGCTTCATTATTTCCAGAGTCTCGGGAACTACGTCCAGGTCGGTGGGAATGGTTACACGACCCACTTTCCTTGCATCAGTCATATTGGAATTCTCCTTACAAAATTGATATTGGCAGACACACCTTCCCCCTTTATCCGGGGAAGGTGTATCTTTGTTATTTCTTATAGGGCGCGTTGTACACAAACAGGGCTGTCAACAACAGCACGATGCCCAATAGCATCAGACCCAGACCTTCCAGCTTGCCGGTCATCTTCCAGCCTGCGATGGTCAGGATCATACCTGCCGCAAAGAACAGCGCAATCAGCACTCCACGTAATGTTGTATGTTCTTTCCAAAAGTTCATGTTGCCACCTTAGCCTTTCAGACCGCCTACGGTCATACCCTTGGTCAGATTCTTCTGGACGCAGATGTAGAGGATCAGAACCGGCAGCATAACCAGTACCAGACCCGCATACATGGGGCCGTATTCTGCAGCAGACTGCTGAGCCTGCATCAGATTCAGAAGTCCGGCGGGTAGTGTCCACTGCTCCTTGTCGGTGACCAGCGTCTTTATGATGATGTACTCATTCCAGAAGGACAGGAAGTTGAATAGAATCACCGTAATGATGGAGGGCTTTGCCATGGGGAAAATGACCTGCAGCATGGTTCTGGAATATCCGGCACCGTCAATATAGGCAGCCTCCTCAAAATCGTGGGGCAGCGTTGCAAAGTAGCTGGACAGAAGGTAAATGGTAAAGGGAAGTGCGGTTGCAGCATAGACGACAGCTACAACGATGTGGTTATTCAGCAGGAAGGTGCTTCCCAGTACACCCTTGAGCCACTTGTCACCGTCAGAAAGCATCAGATAGATGGGAACCACGATGTAGTTGACATTGATGAACAGGCCAGCCATAAAGCAGGTGTTCAGGAACTTGCCGCCCACAAACTTGAATCTTGCCAGGCAGTAGGAAGCAGGCAGGGCAACCACCAGCAGGATACCCAGTGCCAGGACTGTGATGGTTACGGAGTGCAGCATATAGCCGCCCATGTTGGCCTTGGTCCAGGCATCGGCGAAGTTCTGCAGATGGATATGGCTGGGCAGTGCCCAGGGGTTGCCATAATGCTCGGATGTTTCCTTGACGGAAGCCACGATGACCCAAATGACAGGGATCAGTATCAGAACAGCCAGGATCCCCAGGACCAGATAGATAAACAGTTTATACAGGCGCTCGCCGCTGTTTTCATTCTTCAGTCTCATAGCTGCACCTCCTTAGTATTCCAGAACTTCGCGCTCGGTGACCTTGTTCACCAGCGCAGACAGACCGAAGGACACCAGGAAGATCACGACGCCGATGGCCATGGCATAGCCGTAGCCACCACCCAGGTTCTTCTGGTTGTACATATACAGCAGGGCCACATTGGAAGCATTGTTGGGGCCACCGCCGGTCATGGCACTGACAAACAAGAATGCCATATTGATGGTGGAAATTATGAAGAAGGTCAGAGTTGTGCGGATGTTTGTCCAAATCAGCGGAATGGTGATCTGGAAGAACTGGGTTACCCGATCTGCGCCATCCAGACCGGCAGACTCATACAGAGAACCGGGGACTGCGGACATGGATGCCATGTACATAACCATATAGTAGCCGATGGCCTGCCAGACCATGGCAATGACAAGGCTCATGATGACATGCTCTTCGCCCTTCCAGAGGATACCTTCCTTGCCGAAGAGGTTCAGAATGCTGTAGAATACGATCCGGAAGAAATCCTGGCCCTTCAGCTTCTCACGGGTAAGAATGCCAGCGAAAATCAGTGCGGTAGCCATGGTGAACACAGTAACCATGACAATCAGCAGCAACATGTTCTGCATGGAACGGATAAAGTTCGCATCCTTCATCAGCATCTGGAAATTCTTCATACCGATAAAGACTTCGTTGGGGTTGAAGGTGCTCCGCTGATACAGAGACAGACGGAATACATTGAAGGTAGGCACTGCCATGAAAATGACGAACAGAATCACAGCAGGTGCCACGCACGCGAAGATAAATCCGGTGCGCTTGAGATTGCTTTTCATCTTGAACCAACTCCTTAGATTTTTGCTTAAGTTATTTTCCGTTAAGCAGGCATTCCCTGCCCAAGGGAAAACAGCTTAAAAAGGGTGGCAGTGACAGAAGTCACTGCCACCCAAATTACTTACTGTGTGGTCTTGCGAATCGTTGGATTAGCCCAGCTTTGCTGCGCGCATCAGATCGGAGTTGGTCTTGACCAGCTCTGCGTAGTCGTCGATGGTGATGGTTCCGGCGACCAGGGAGTCGATGGGAGCAAAGAAGGTGCCGGAAACATCAACGCCGGGGATTTCGCTGAAGGCGGCGAAGCCACCCATAGCAGCCTTAGCGCCGTTGTCGTAGATGGAGTAGAACATGACGTTCTCTCCTTCCAGCATGTCAGCAATGCCCAGGATGGGCTGCATAGCACCAGCGGAAGCAAAGATCTCAGCAGCCTTATCGGAGTACAGGAAAGCAACGAACTGCTCAGCCTCAGCGATGTGCTCAGCGCCAGCGGGGATCCAAGCCTGCTCAAACCAGCAGAAAGAGTAGGGAGCGGTACCTGCTGCGGGAACAGCGGTCATGCCCCATGCAAAATTGTCCAGGGTAGCTGCGTAGTCAGCCATCTCACCGGTGATCCAGGTGCCGTTGGGCATGAACAGAGCGGAGCCGTTCATGGCCATCTGCTGGTTCTTGGTGAAGTCCTGGTTGTTAGCCTGAGCGGGGGTGGAAGGATGGGTGTAGGAAGCCAGCTTATCCAGGATGTTCAGCAGAGTCTTGCCGTTCTCGGAATCCCACGCGCCTTCTTCATAGGTGGTGATAGCATTGAAGAACTCGGGACCGCCGATAGCGTTCATCAGAGCGAACATGAATGCATCGTAGTAGCCGGCGGTGGGGTAGGTGAACAGAGCGATGCCCTCAGCCTTAGCGGTCTCGCCCAGTTCCCACATCTCGTCCCAAGTGGTGGGAACTTCCCAGCCCTTGTCCTCGAACAGCTTAGCGTTGTAGAACAGGCCACAGGGAGAGTAGAACATGGGAGCCATGTAGGTAACGCCATCACCGTAGGGAGCAACAATGTTGTTGTCGGTGAAGCCGCCAGCGATCTTTTCAGAAACCTTAACGGTCTCGCCGGGGATGGTCAGGGACAGAGCGTTGGTCAGGGGGTGCAGAGCGTTAGCCTTAACCAGCTGCTCGGTCAGACCAGCGGGACGGCCGGTAGCCAGATGGACAACATCGGGGAATTCGCCGTTCTGCATGGGACCGGACAGGACGTCCTCCAGGTTCTTGTCGGTGGTCAGCTCGACCTTGATGCCGGTCTCAGCTTCGAAAGCAGCGGCAACGTCAACCCAGACCTGAGAACCGTAAGCGGTCTCGATGGCAGCAACCTTGATGGTCACAGGCTCAGCAGCGGGGGCATCAGCAGCGGGAGCGTCTGCCTTGGGAGCCTCGGTAGCGGCAGGAGCGGAAGAACCGCCGCAAGCGACCAGAGAAAGAGCCATGGCAAGGCACAGCAGCATAGCAATGATCTTCTTCATTTGAATATCCTCCTAAATTAGTGTTCACAGGAATTTCCTGTTTCAAGAAAAGTATACCGTATCAGAGGTTTTTCTCAAGCGGATAATTGTTACTTATTTTAGAGATATTGCTGTTACTAAAATTTTCGTCGAAACGCTTAAAATGAGCGGATTTCTTTTGTGCATTTCAACAGTTTCGGATTTTTGCCGGATTTTTTGTTGTTTTTATACAGAACAAATCGGCGGTTATTTGTTGCAATTAAACAGAAAACGCAATATAATAAAAGCAAATACAATATTTCTAAAATGGAGGAGACACTTCATGAGTAATCGGCGATATGCGCTGGAGCCTTCCGGAGAAAAAGATATCCGCAATACGGCAAAACTTCTGTATGTCAGCAGCGCAAAATATGGCGGCGACTGGCATTCCACTCCCCATGCCCACCATTACGCGGAGCTGTTCTACATCGTTGCTGGGGACGGTCAGTTTCAGATTGAGGAGAATCTCTATCCGGTAAAAGCCAACCAGCTGGTGGTGGTAAACCCCAATGTAATTCACACGGAGGTCAGTTATGAAGCCCATCCGCTGGAATATATCGTTCTCGGAATTGAGGGAATGGAACTTTCCACATCCACAGAGCAGGCAAACCGCTATCAGATTCTGGATTACCAGGGAACTGGGGATGTGCTGACCTGTTTGAGAAACATTCTGCTGGAAACGCAGTCGGCTCAAGCGGGCTACAAAACCATCTGTCAGGCCTATATGGAGATTCTGATTCTCCGTCTCATGCGCAGCGCCAGCTTTACTATCAGCGCCTCTCCTCCCCCGACCAGCCACCAATGCGCCGCAATTCGCCACTATATTGATACCCATTACAAGGAACCATTGAGTCTGGACGATCTGGCAAGAGAAACCCACATCAACAAATTCTATCTGGCCCACGCATTCAAAGAAGAATACGGCGTATCCCCAATCAATTACTTGTTATCCCGGCGCATTCAGGAAAGCCGTTATCTTCTCCGTGAAACAAATATGTCCATGTCCCAGATCGCCCGGGTTCTGGGCTTCTCATCCGCCAGCTATTTCTCCCAGAGTTTCCGCCGGGCCGAAGGCATCTCGCCCATTGAATACCGAAAGATACAATCCGGCAGCGCTGATTCCTGATGGTGCTTCTTGTAACAGCAAAGTTAACGCCTACCAATCATAACCGATATGATTGGTGGGCGTTCGTACTGGTTGACCAAAGTAATATGCCTCGACTCCAAGTATGGGTCGAGGCATATTGTATAAACTGCTATTCTGAGAAATTCAAACTTCTCAGGGCTGTTAAAATGTGGTTCTCCTCTACCCGCTCACACATGAGCCAGCAGCGCCGTACAGCAGGGCGTTTTTTTCACTTGTTCAGGCACACAAAACGCCCCCTTCCATGGATAATCACGGGTATTATACCATGGAAGGGTAGCTGCGTCGATAGAAAACAGATGATTTTTCCAAAAAATATGGCGCCCCCTTCCAAAACGGAAACCCCCGGAACATTCTCCAGTAAGAGGCGGATGTTCCGGGGGGCTTATCAGCAAAGCAGCCCTTGGGCGGGGTCATTTCTGTTTTGGTTTTCTCCAGCGGAGGAAGAAATAGGTCAGCTCAATGATGCAGCAGGTGGTCCAGCCCACGGGGTAGCCGAAGCCCACCAGGAACGGGGTATTCGCGATGAAGTGGGTCACCACAAACAGGTAGATCTGCCGGATTCCGACGAAGGCCAGCAGCATGATCACCATCGGTCCCCGGGAGTCGCCCCGGCCCCGGAGCGCGCCGGCCAGCACGTGGTTCACGCAGTTGAACAGCAGGAAGAAGCAGTTGGCCCGGATAAAAAGCACGCCATAGGCGATCACCGACTCGTCCGGAGAGAACAGCCCCACCGCCTGGGCGGCAAACAGGCACAGCAGCGCCACAATGACCGCGGTCACTCCTACGGACATGCTCACCGTGACCACAGTCCCCTTATCGGCCCGGGACTCCTTTCCGGCGCCGATATTCTGGCTGACAAAGGTGGTGGCGGCCATGGCCATGCTCTGCATGGGCAGCATGACGAACTGGTCCAGCTTGTTATAGCAGCTCCAGCCCGCCATACAGCCGGAACCGAAGAAATTGATATAGGACTGGACAAATACGTTGGAAAACGCCGTGATGACGGACTGGATCCCCGCCGGCAGGCCCACCGCGAAGATCCTGCCAAGGATCGCACGGTCGATTTTCAGATCCTTCCAGGTCAGCCGGTAGATATCCGTTGAACTAAAAAACTGGCCAGAATTTCCATTCCGGCGGAAGCCTGTCTTGCAATGCAGGCAAAAAAGTGATATGCTTGTTAACAGAATTGGGAAGCCTGCGCTTCCCCGCGGGCAGGGGCCCTGACGCCCCCGCGTCCGGAGCCTCCGGAGGGCTGCCGATTCCGGGGCGCCGGGACAACCGACCGTAAACCCACACACCAGAAAGGAGATTTCCATGGGCAAAAATGTAATCGAAACCGATCTGACCGGCAAGGTGGCCGTAGTCACCGGCGCCAGCGGCACCCTGTGTTCCGTGTTCTGCATCGCCCTTGCCAACGCCGGGGCCAAGGTGGCCCTGCTGGGCAGAAACCTGGGCAAGCTCAACGAGCTGGCGGCAAAAATCGAGGCTGAGGGCGGTGTCGCCAAGGGCTACGCCTGCAACGTGCTGAGCAAGGACAACTGCATCGCCGTGGCGGAGCAGGTCCAGGAGGACCTGGGTCCCTGCGACATCCTCATCAACGGCGCCGGCGGCAACAACACCCGGGCCAACACCGACAAGGAATTCTTTGAAATGCCTGACCTGGACAACGACACCGTCACCTTCTTCGACCTGGACGAAAACAGCGTCCAGAACGTGTTCAACCTGAACTGGGTCGGTACCCTGCTGCCCACCCAGGCCTTTGCCCGGCAGATGGTGGGCCGGGAGGGCTGCAACATTCTGAACATCTCCAGCATGAACGCCTACACCCCCCTGACCAAGATCCCCGCCTACTCCGCCTCCAAGGCCGCCGTCACCAACTTCACCCAGTGGCTGGCCGTCCACTTCTCCAAGGTGGGCATCCGTGTCAACGCCATTGCCCCCGGCTTCTTTGCCGCGGAGCAGAACGCCAAGCTGCTGTTCAACGACGACGGCACCCCCACGGAACGGACGAAAAAGATCCTGACCTCCACCCCCATGGGCCGCTTCGGCGACAGCCAGAAGGACCTGGTAGGCTCCGTCCTGTTCCTGCTGAACAACGACGCCGCCGGCTTCATCACCGGCATCACCCTGCCCATCGACGGCGGCTTCTCCGCCTATTCCGGCGTATAAAACGGATATTCATTCAAAAATTGGAATTTGTGGGGATTCCGTCCGCACAATACCTTCCCCCGGGGGGAAGGTGCCCCAGTGCGCACACTGGGGCGGATGAGGAACGGCGACATGTTCCGAATCTGTATGCATTTCGTTAAAAAGGTACATTGGGAAAGGTTATCCCGTTTGAATGGACCACATTGCGAATGGTAAGGCATCGCCATTCCTCATCCACCGCTTCGCGGTCCCCCTTCCCCCCGGGGGAAGGCATTATGCGGTACTCATCCTTACAAACACCAATTTATCGGACAACTGAGGAAAACCGATATACACATTCTTTTAAATCGTTTATCTGGATTTACGGCGCGGAAAAACGGAAAGAGGTTGTCTCACTAAGAAAGTGTTTCGTTAAATTGCACAGAAGGAAAGAAAAAACTGTCATTCCGAGCCAGTGCGCACACTGGCGTGGGAATCCGTTCTCCTTAAAAATGCCAGTAATCTGAACATTTCAAGGGGGATACGTTTCATTTGTGTACTTTTACTTTAGTGAGACAGCCCCTTTGGTTTGTTTTACGGGTTCTTTTCCCGATCGGTTCGATTCCGGCGTCGGGGGAAAGGGCGGCATTTACCGGCGCTTCCAGGTGTCTCTGGAGAACAGCACCAGGATGGGGAAGATCTCCAGGCGGCCGGCCAGCATGGCCCAGCAGAGGACCAGCTTGCTCAGGGAGCCGAATTGGCTGAAATTGCAGGTGGGGCCCACCGCCTCCAGGCCGGGGCCGATGTTGTTGAAGGTACACAGCACCGCGGAAAAATTGGTCCCCGCGGAGAAGCCGTCCAGGGAGATGATGGCAAACACGGCGAAGAGGATGACCACATAGGCCGCCAGGTACGCGTTGGTATTGTCCAGGACCTTCTGCTCCACGGGTCTGCCGTTGCTGCGGACCAGCTCCACCTTCCGGGGCTGGAGCATCTGACGGATGTTCCGGCGCAGACCTTTCAGCAGCAGAAGCACCCGGGCCACCTTCAATCCGCCGCCGGTGGAGCCGGCGCAGGCGCCCACCACCATCAGGCACAGCAGAATGGTCTTTGAAAAGCTGGGCCACAGGTCAAAATCCGTGGTGGCGAAGCCGGTGGTGGTGATGATGCTGCTGACCTGGAAGGCCGCGTGGCGGAGAGTCTCTCCCAGACTGTCGTAGAGGCCCCGGATGTTCAGGGTGATCAGCAGGATGCTGCCGAGAATGATGCCGATATACCAGCGCAGCTCCTCATCCCGGAAAACGCTCTTCCACTGCCGGACCAGCAGCAGGAAGTAGCAGCTGAAGTTCACGCCGAAAAGGATCATGAACACGGTGGTCACATTCTGCAGATAGGGGCTGTAGCCAGCCAGAGAGTCGTTTTTCACACCGAAGCCGCCGGTGCCCGCGGTGCCGAAGGCGGTACACACCGCCTCAAACAGGGGCATTCCTCCCAGGGCCAGGAACAGGATGTTCAGCACCGTCAGGCCCACGTAGATCATGTAGAGGATGGAGGCAGTCTTGCGCATCTTGGGCACCAGCTTGCCCACGTCGGGACCGGGGCTTTCCGCCCGGAGCAGGTGCATGGTGAAGCCCTGTCCCTTCTCTCCGGTGAAGGCCAGCAGGAACACCAGCACACCCATACCGCCCACCCAGTGGCTGAAGCTGCGCCAGTACAGGATGCCCTTGCTCAGGGCCTCCACGCTGGGGACGATGGAGGCGCCGGTGGTGGTAAAGCCGGAGACGATCTCAAACAGGCAGTCTATATAGCCGGGGATCTCCCGGGAGATGTAAAAGGGCAGACAGCCCACCAGGCTCAGCACGATCCAGCTGATGCCCACGCAGACCAGGCCCTCCCGGGCGTGGAAGGCGCTGGGAGCGCCCCGGCAGGCCAGGGACAGCACCACCACAATGGCCAGCAGGATCCCCAAGGTCACCAGGAATCCCTTCACCGCCATGCCGTCGCCGCAGGACAGGCTGATGATCAGCGCAGGGAGCATAAAGATCCCTTCAAGGGCCAGGATCTGGGCGAGAAACCGCCCCATCATTTTATAATTCAAGGGGGCTCCTCCTTACGCGAAGATATCATTCAGCTGCCGGATAACCTCCCGGCCATTGGTCACGACCACGACGGTGTCTCCCTGCTGGAAGGCGGAATCGCCGTTGGCAATCTCCGTGGACGCGCCGTGGGAGATGCTGACCAGCAGCACATTGGGCTTCAGCCTGATCTCCTTCAGAGGCCTGCCGCAGTTGCGGGTTGTCTCATCGGCCAAAAACTCCATGGCCTCGGCCTGGCCGTCGGCGATGGTGTGGACGGAAATTGCCGCGCCGGTCTGGTTCTCCATGGCCCGGACATAGCGGACGATGTTGCTGCACACCAGCTCCCGGGGGCACAGGACGCTGCCCAGGGACAGGCTGTCGATGACGCTGCGGTTGCCGGTGTGGCCCAGCTTGGTGATGACCTGGGGCACGTTCCGGGAGGCGGCGTAGAGGGAGACGATCATATTCAGCTCGTCCAGCCCCGTCAGGGTCACCAGGGCGTCCGCCTGGGAGACGTGCTCGCTTTCCAGCAGGTCCTGCTCGCTGATGTCGCCGTGGATGATCTCGGCCCCCGGCAGCAGGGCGCACAGCTCCTGACACCGGGCGAAGTCCTTTTCGATAATCCGGGCGGAGATCCCGGACTTTTCCAGCCGCTTGGCCAGGTAATAGCTGATTTTTCCGCCGCCGCAGAGGGTGACGCTGCGGACCCGGCGGGTGAGGATGCCCAGGTTTTTCAGCAGGGTGGTCAGGTTCTGGGAAAGGGCGGTGACAAAGATCCGGTCCCCCTCCCGCAGGACGAAGTCGCCCTTGGGGGCCGCCGCGCTGCCGTCCCGGAGAACGGCGCAGACCAGCACCTGGCACTTGACGATGGACCGCAGCTCCGCCAGAGCCACGTTGCACAGCTTGCTCCCCGCGTCCACCCGCAGCTCCACGATCTCCGTGCGGCCCTTGGCGAAGGTATCCCGCCGCAGGAAGCCCGGGTACTTCAGCAGCCGCTCGATCTCCGTGGCGGCCTGGTTCTCGGGGTTGATGACCATGGACAGGCCGAAAATATCCCGCATCCGGTAGATCTGCTCGGTGTATTCCGGATTGCGGATCCGGGCGATGGTGTGCAGCTTCCGGTTCAGGGCGTGGGCGGTGGTGCAGCACAGCAGATTTACCTCGTCCTGGCTGGTAGCGGCGATCAGCAGCTCCGCGTCCCGGACCCCGGCCTGAAGCAGCACGTCCATGGAGGCGCAGTTGCCCTGGACGCAGATCACGTCGTAATGCTCCACACTGGACTGCAGCACTCTGGCGTTGGAATCGATGACGGTAACGTCGTGCCCCTCGGCGGAAAGCTGCCGGGTCAGCATGGAGCCGACCTTGCCGTCTCCCGCGATGATGATGTTCATAAGCGCCTCCTGGATCCCTGTTCCGGTTTTCTTAATGCTTTCTTTATTTCTCCGGAGCCTGAAAAGCACCGCTCCGCCCCGGGATATTCCGGGAAATATCCGGAAAACAAGGAAGAATTCCGGTTTTTTCTGATTTTTCTTCGGGCTTCCCCCAGCCTCACTCCGGACCTGACAGCCCGGGACGGGCGGGATCTTTATACCATCTTTATACTATAGCAAATCTTTCCCGAAATAACAACCGCTTTTCCCCAAAACCCATGAAAATATCCCCCCGCCCAGGCACAAACCCGGGACAGGGGGGAGAAAAGATATGAGATATGAGATAATAGATATGAGATTTTGAAAATTTATTATGTGCATATCGGTTTTACCGGCTGATCGATAAATTGGTGTTTGCAGGGATGCCGCAACGCAATGCCTTCCCCCGGGGGGAAGGTGCCCCAGTGCGCACACTGGGGCGGATGAGGAACGGCGATATGTTCCATATTAGTATGCATTTCGTTAAAAAAGTACATTCCGGGGGAAGGTATGGTGCGGCACTCGTCCTTACAAACACATTTTAAATACATCCCCGAAGGGGATACCACATCTCATATCTTACATCTCATATCTCTATTCCAGGCCCGGAGCGCTCCTTATGCCTCCCTGACCGCCGATGGGCCGCGTGATTCTTCCGGCTGCCAGAACTCGCTGAGGCTGCGGCGGGTTTTGCCTGTGAAGCCGGTGACGCTTTTCGCCTCCAGCATGGAGCGGACCACCGCTTCCTCCGTGGCCTCCGCCGCTGCCCGGAAGGCCTCGTCCAGCCAGTCCTCCCCGATGCTGCGCAGGGTCATCATTCCGGCGTCCTCCGGGATCCGGTTGGCTGTGGAGAAGCCCACCATCACCTCGCCGCTGCCGTGGCCGATGTAGCTGCCCAGCCGGGCCAGACCCACGCTGCACCGGCGGATGATCCGCCCCAGCTGCCGGGAGGTCACGGGCAGATCCGTGGCCAGGATCATAATGCAGCTGCCCTTGTCCGGGGTATCCTCCCGAAGGGTGCGGTAGATTTTCTGCCCCACCGGGTCCCCCTCAATGGTCAGATCCCGCAGGCTGCCGTGATTGGTCAGCACCAGCACCCCCAGGGTGAAGCGCTGTCCCGCCGCCTCCAGCACCCGGGAGGAAGTGCCGATGCCGCCCTTGAGATCGTGGCAGGTCATGCCCTTGCCGGCCCCCACATCTCCCAGGGCGAAGTCCTCTCCGGCACTTTCAATGGCGGCGAAGACCTCCTTCTGACCCACCGCCCGGTGCCGGATGTCGTTGAGGGAGGCGTCGTTGCACTCGCAGACCACGGGATTGACGGTGGTGATCCGGTAGCCCCCTTCCTCCCCCCGTCGGCACATGTATTCCACCATGGCGTCGTGAACCAGGCCTACGTTCAGGGTGTTGGTCAGGGCGATGGGGGTCTCCAGGGTCCCCAGCTCCCCGATCTGCATCAGCCCCGCCGTCTTGCCGAAGCCGTTGAGTACATGGCAGGCCGCCACCATTTTCTCCCGGTAAATGTCGTCCCGGCAGGGCATGACCACCGTCACCCCCGTCTTGTGCGAGGCGTCGTCCACGGTGCAGTGTCCCACCGTCACCCCCGTAACGTCGGAAATAGCATTCCGGGGTCCATGCGCCATCCGTCCGATTCTTAGCTCCATAACCATTCCTCCTTAATGGATTTTTTCTATTATCCCTCCCCGCCTGCGAAATTGCAACCACTTTTTCCCCGCTCCGGACGGGGCACTTAAAGCTTTTTTCCAGAT
Source organism: bacterium (assembly GCA_004562395.1). Classification (GTDB taxonomy): domain Bacteria; phylum Bacillota; class Clostridia; order Oscillospirales; family Oscillospiraceae; genus Faecousia. The sequence continues at coordinate 15,877 of SFQY01000026.1, forward strand.
TTTGTCCGGTTTGGCTTGACACGGAAACAATCATAAAGTAATATTATTCTATCGTTCACATTTTATTCTCACTTTATTCACAAACCAGGAGGCAGAAACCATGAAAAGAAGACTCGTTTCCCTTTTCCTGGCCATCGCGCTGGCCGTTTCCCTCTTCCCCACCAGCGTGTTTGCCACGGAGGATCCCCCCACTGAGACAATCGCGGCGGAAACCGCCGTGGATCCCCAGGTCCCGTCTCAGGAAGCAACCATCCCCACGGAAGCAGCCCCGGCTGTTGCGGTTTCCTTTGACCGGATCCCCGCTGAGCTGACTCTGACCGTTTTTACGGAAAGCGGAGAAGCGGTCCCTGCCGGGGAGGACGGTACCTATTTCCTGACCCCCGGCACCTACCGCTATCTGGCGGAATGCGAAAACTATGAGGACCGGGAAGAATCCTTTACCGTCTGCGACACGGATCTGACGGTAAAGGTGACCCTCTCTCCCACGGAAACCACGGAACCCGCTCCGGAGGAAACCGCTGCCCTCCGGGTCACCTTCCACTGCCAGCCCGGGGATCTGGAGCTGACGGTTCTGGACGCTGCCGGAGCTTCCGTATCTCCGGAAGAGGACGGAACCTTCCTGCTCCTGCCGGGAAGCTATTGCTATGAGGCGCGGCGGGACGGATATGCGCCGGCGCAGAACGTCTCCTTCCTGGTGGAGGACCAGGCTCTGGACATTACCGTGACCCTTCCGCCTCTGGAGATTTCCTCCGTCCAGGCCCCCGAGGGATATGTGCCTGTCCCCGACGACTCCCAGAGCGGCAGCACCATCCTCAGTCAGGCCTCCGAAGCTTCTGAAGGTCCGGATGTCCTGCTGATTCAGACCACCCTTCCCTGGAAAAGCTCCGCCAATGAGACTGTCCTGTCCCAACTGACCTCCCAGGGAAAGATCAAGGGCTATGCCAAGCTTGCCATCGCCGATGCCAAGGGCATGGACTTTTCCGGCTACCGCCTTGTGATCATCGCCAATGAGCAGACCGACGATTTTTACGACAAATACGAGCTGATCCGCGTCCCCATTGAAAACTATGTTTCCGAGGGCGGCGCCGTGGCCTTCGGCGTCTGCGATCAGGGCTGGAACAACAGCACCTTCAGCTGGACCCTCCCCGGCGGCGTGGAGAAAGCAAACAGGTATACCTATTACAACTACATAGCGGATCCCGAAAGCCCCCTGGTTACCGGCCAGTACACCAACGGTGTGGCTCTGACCAACAGCATGCTGTACAATACATATTGCAGCCACACTTACTTTATTGAAAGTACGCTGCCCAATGGCACTCAGGTCATTCTCCGGGACAGCGACAACAACGCACCCACCCTGGTGGATTATCCCTTCGGCAAGGGACACATCATCGCCTCCGGTCTGACCTGGGAACACGCGTACGAGCACAGAAGCGGTTCCTTCGCCCAAAACTCCCTGGACGACTATTTCATGTACAGCTACAACCGGAGCAGCCTGGCTGAGGACGATTCCACCCTGCCCATTATCGTGGTTCCCGGCGTTATGGGCAGCCGTCTGTTCCGTAACAGCTCCTGCACGGAGGACAGCATGGTCTGGGGCTCCTCCTCCGTGATTTTCGACACAGCAAGGCAGATCGGCGCCGCCATGAATATCAGCAATACCCTGTATGTCACCGGAGAGGGCGGCCTGTTCCTGGAGACCGACTCCGATAAGGAATACGGCACGGTCGATACCTATGAAAATCTGGTGAAGTTCCTGCGCCAGACCTACCCGGACAGAGAGATATACTTCTTCTCCTACGACTGGCGGCAGAGCAATTCGGACTCCGCCACAAGTCTGCACAGGGCGCTGGTCAATCACAGCATCAACAAAGCCGTTTTCATCTGCCACAGTATGGGCGGTCTTGTGATCAGCAACTATGTTGCAAAATACAACTCCTCCTCGGTGGAAAAGATCATCACCCTCGGCACTCCCTATGAAGGCGCCACCAGACTGATGGAAGCGGTGCTGACAGACAAGGTTCTCACCGGCATTCAGGCCGTGGCAAATTCCTCTCTGACAAAGGGCGGCTTGACTTATGAGATCAAGCGCAACCTGTTGGGCGTGGCGGAGCTGACTCCCAACACATTGTACTGGCAGAAAGCAAACGCGGAAAACAAGTGCTACCGCCGGAGTCAGGATGCCGGCAACGCCCTGAGGCTTACCAGTACATCGCCTTTCTATCAGTTCCCCAATTTCTCCAGCGTAATGAGTCTCAGATCCTGGGCATACTTCCCTGCCTACACCAGCAAGGATGAAAAGGACAATAAAGCAGCCGCCAAGAAGTGGCTCAGCGCCCTGGAACAGACCTATAAACAGCAGAACCTGACGCTGTTGGATATTTCCTGCTCCACCAGCGGGCAGACTCTGACAATTACCCCCATTGTGAACCAGCCGGTTGACTATACCGAAGCACTGAAGCTGATCTATCCGGGCTATTCGTCCATTCAGACTGTGCAGAAGACGGTTCAGAAGGGCATTCAGACGCTGGCAGGCATGAGCAACGCCTATTTTGCCATCGGCGACTCGGAGAAGACCATGTCCGGCATCACCCTGGTCATCAATGGCACTCAGGTAAGCCCGGATAACTATGACTATCTCTCCATCGGTGACGGAACCGTACCCTTTGCCTCCGCGAACCAGCTTCAGGGCAGCGCCCTGACCAGGGCCAGATATTTTAGTCTGGAGCATGGTGAGCTGGCAGGCTCCGGCAACAAGAAAGAATGGAGCAAGGTCAAGAACTGGATCCGCTCCATTATTGAAGAGACAGCCATGGAAAACTGCGGCAGAGAAACGCCCAATATCCCCAAAAAGATGACCGTGATCCGGGTGGCATGTCCCGTGGACGTGACCATTGAGCGGGGCGGCGAGATCCTGACCAGCAATCCCGATTCCCTCTCCTACTATACCAGCTTTGGCTCCATGGACCTGGCCGGTGAGAACAACGAGATCAAGATCTTCTGCCTGGATTCCTATGACGACTACAACGTCACCATGCGCGGCACCGGCGAGGGCGAGATGGACTACAGCATCCGCTTCTACGGTGAAGACGATTCCCTCATCGGAGAATGGACCGCCGAAAACGTCCCGGTGACCCCCAGCAGCGTTATGTCTACCGGTACGGATGACTCCGTTCCTCTCTCCATCACCGTTGACCCCCAGGGCGACGGCCAAAATATCCAGGAGTACCTTCTGGCGGATCCCAGCGGCTCCGTCCAGCCGGTTCAGCTTGCCCAGGAATACATCCTGCTGGCCAAGGGACAGACCGGACAGCTCCGGGCTTCCGTGACTCCCGAGGCCCTGGCCTCCCAGCTCAGATGGACCGCCACCGATGAATCCGGCATGGTGTTTGACGCAGATCCTGTGATCACCATCGATGAGACCACAGGCCAGATCACCGCTCTGTCGGAGGGCACCGCCTACGCCGTCGCGTATCTGGAAAACGGCAGCAACCTCTTCTTTGCCCGCTGCCGTGTGGATGTCACTGGCACGGAGGAGACCCCCGAGCAGCCCGTGGCGTCCAGGATCACCAATGTCAGCCTCCCGTCGGACAAAGTGACCGTGGAGCTGTACCGCACCGACTATACCCGCTTTGACGTGCTTCTGGAGCTGGAGCAGTTGCTGAATCCCGCCTCCGCCAACGCCCTGGTTCCCGGGCAGGACCTGCCTCAGCAGGAGGCTGGCGGCATTGCCATCCAGGAAGCATCCTTCACCGATCCCCAGACCGCCGCGCTCTTTGACCTGAGAGTCGTGGATGACAGGACCCTGGAGATCATCCCCAAGTACTCTGCCCTGGAGGCGGCCCAGGAAAAGGCCTCCAACATTAAGAGCAGCTATAAGTCCGCCGTCAATGTGGTGATCGACGGGAAAGTCTTCACCTGTGCGGACGGCGCGGGACATGAAAAGGTCCTCACACTGTCCGTCAAGCAGAGCCTTCCCACCATTAAGCCCGCTGCCCTGACATTCTACGCCGCGCTGCCGGAACAGGGGAATACCCTGTCCTTCTCCGGAGCGAAGGTGGTGAAAATCGAGGCTGATGCCCAGACCGCCGCAAAAAATGCCAGGACGGATGCCTCCGCCTGGCTGGATGTGGATCCCGAAAGCGGCGCGGTATCTTTCCGGGAAGGCACCGTTCCCCAGAAATCCGGAAAGCTCTACCTGACCCTGACTCTGGAGGGCTGGGCCGTGAAGCAGAACACGGTGGTATCCGTCAGCACCTCCTTCGCCGCGCCCAAAGTCACCCTGTCGCCCTCCTCCGCCACGGTTCTGGCGGAATCCTATGACCGCGCCTGTCTGACCTATCGGATCACACCCGCGCCCTTTGCCGGGATCATCCCCACCGTCACACGGATCACCGAGGGCAGCGGCAAGACCCTGAAAACCTATGAAAACGGCGAGGTACTCAGCTGCGAATGCACCGAAGGCCGGATCTATGTCTCCGCGCTCCATTCTCCCGACGACGGCAAGACCCATACCTATAAGGTATATCTGACCGCTGCCAATAAGGAGCTGAGCTTCACCGTCAAGGTTCTGCCCTCCAATACCCAGGTAACCGCGTCCGTCAAGGCCTCCGGCGGCATCAACACCGCCCTTCCCAACAGTCCCATCACGCTGACCGTCTCCCTCAAGAATTTCCACCCGGACAGCGTGAAGAACTACAACGTGGTCATCAAGCAATACAAGGCCGGAACCAAAGACAGCCTCACCATCGACAGAACGGTCTCTCAGCTGTTCAACATTGCGGTCAGCGGGGACGCAATTACCCTGACGGAGGCGACTCCCGGAACGCTGGAGCAGGGCTATACCTATTTTGCCTATGTTTCCGCGGATATCGCCGACAACGTATCCACAGCCCAGGTGAAAACGAAGCTGAACATCAAATGGGGCGACCCCAGCAAGCTGTCGCCTTCCATCAGCCTCAAGGCCTCCGGAAGCATTGACACCATCCGTCCCGATACCCACGTTGTTTTGAAGCCCACCGTCAAAAACGACTACACCTTTGTTCCCCAGCCGGAGGACCTGGTTTTCTACCGGACGTATCAGACTCTGCGTGACGGCAAGAAGGTCACCGTTCAGGATGAAGTGACCCAGGACTATTTTGATGTTGCCGTCCAGGGCGGCGCCTATATCGTTAAGCTGAAGCCCGGCGCGGCCCTCACCGCCTCCGACCGCTTCAAGGTTGCGGCCGAGGCGCAAATCAGAGGCAGCGTCTGCATTTCCGCCAAGTGTTCCCTGAAGCTCACCACCGGCCGGGCAAAGTTTACCGCTTCTCCCGCTGCCCTGACACTGCTGGCCAAAGACCGTTACTGCGAAGAGACCATCCGCCTCGAGACATCGGATGAGACCCTCTCGGAGATTGCCGGTGTTATGCTGGATGCCGTCAGCGCGAAGTACTTTACCCTCACGGAGCTGGGAGACGGCACATACGCCCTCTCTTACCGGGATAACCTGATCCCCGAGGGATTCACCTCCGGCACCAAAAAGACGGTCAAGCTGAATATCTGCCTGAAGGGCGCTCCGGAAGGCACGGTCTGCGGCACGGTTTCCGTTCCGGTCCAGATCAGATAACGACCCACACCCCGGAGAAACCCTTTCCGTTTCCAAAAAACATCCCCGGCAGCGCTGCTGCCGGGGATGCCGTATTTCCGGAGGCAAAACAAACACTCCTGTGAAAGCACCGCCATAGGGCGTTCCTGCGCGCCAGGAGCCGCCTGGGGCGGATCCGTTCCGTCAATCCCTGCTTTGCCGTTCCTTCACCAGCATGGGGGTGAGCATGGGGCGGCCGAAGCGGGTGACGAAGCGCTGGCATTTGACCAGAAAGGCGTAATACACGTTGAAGCCGCAGCCGCTCATGGTCTCGGTGTTGGCCATGCCCTTGGCGAAGATCACGTCGGAGGTTTCCAGGGCATGTCTGGCCTCGCTGCCAAGCAGATTCAGCTGGGTTCCGGCAATGCTGTTGCCGTTGTCGATGACCCGGAAGGGGATCCCCACGGCCTCGGCGTCCTCCCGGGTGGCGTCGTTCTGGGCGATGCCGCCCCGGACGCAGAAGGTGATGGAAAGCTCCGGCCACCGCCGGGCCAGGGTTTCGGCAAAGACCCGGTCGAAGCCGATCTCCCCGGCGTTGTCCGTCAGGTAGAGCAGGGTTTTCCCCTTCTCCAGATCCCGGCAGAAATCCGCATAGACCTGCCGGTCCAGCTCCATTTCCAGGGCGCCGTCCAGCATTTGCTCCAGCTTGTCAAAGCTGACCTGGCCCTGAAGGGCGGCAAAATCCAGGTAATTGCCCAGAATGGCGAACTGAAGTCCCGCCAGCACCGGGTCCGGAGCGGAATAGACCTTCTCCCGGATCAGGTCCAGCCGGGCCATCACGAAGGCGTTGGAGTCGATCTTCTCCTGGCGGAAGCGGTCCAGGTCCAGGCCGTAGTGTTCATGGAGCAGCTGAGCCGTCCGGGGGCCGAACCAGGGGCTGCTCACATCCCGGGGAGCCTCCAGGTACATCCGCAGCAGGTCCCGGACAAAGTCCATGGTCTGCTCCTCGGTACCCAGGGTCCGGGCCAGCTCCGTGTTGCGCTTCAGGTGGCACAGCAGGCATTCGGAATTGACGGATATGCTCATACCTTCAGCTTCATGACCATTTTCTTAAAGGCATGGGGCTGATCCAGATGGATGCCGGGCATATGGGCGTCCTCCGGGAAGACCACATAGCAGTACCCGGCGCCGATGCGCATACAGTCCACGGGACCGGCGTAGCGCCCGATGTCCTTCTCCGTGTTGAACTCCCCCTCCAGGGTCAGAGTCTCCAGAGGCGCCCAGCCCACGGTCTCCTCACCCTCGACGATGTACTGCACATCCAGATACTTCCGGTGGGCCTCGCAGAGCTTTTCCTCCTTGGCCTTGGTGACACCCTCCTGGACCAGGATCCGGTTGCCGTCGGAGAGGGGGACGGTACCAGGGGTCCATTCGGTCATGGCGTCGATGGCCTTCATGGCCTCCTCCAGGCCGGGGATGACGGGGGCGTAGCGGCCCAGATCCTTATAAGGACAAACGATCATAAAAAATACTTCCTTTCTCAGGCGGTTTTCCGCCGGTAATCACAATTTCAGCAGGTCCTCCGGGGCGTCAATCCGCCGATCATAGCCCCGGGGCGTACCGAAGCCGTAGGCGGCCCAGATAAAGGGGATCCCCGCTTCCAGGGTGGCCTCGTAGTCCCCCTGGGTGTCTCCCACATAGGCGCAGTCGGTCAACGCGAAGGTTTCCATCAGGATCCGGATGGTCCGGCCCTTGCTTTGACCGGTATCGCCGAAGCACAGGTGCCCCTCGATATAGGGCGTCAGCCCCAGCTTTTCCATACACAGCTCGGGGTAGCCCTTCTGGCTGTTGCTGACGATGAACAGCCGGTACCGCTCCGCCAGCCGGGCCAGAGTCTCCCGGACCCGGGGATAGCCGATCCGGCAGGGGTCCTCCTCCAGATGCCGGTTCTCCGTAGCCATGCACCGCTCCATCAGGGCGTAGCGCTCAGGCTGGGGGATCGAAGCGAAGAGTTCGTCGGCGATGTCCGTCATGACCCTGCCGAAAAGGGGCTTTAAGGTTTCCGCGTCCACGCACAGGCTGTCCAGTCCCTCTTTTTTCAGCTGGATGTTGTACCCCTCGGCCACCAGGGCCCGGGAATCCCAGAGGGTTCCGTCGATGTCAAAGATCAGCGCCTTCATTGCTCCTCCAGATGCCGCTGGATGCGGCCGACGATCATGTCCAGGGCCACCATGTTCTTGCCGCCCTCGGGAACCACGATGTCGGCATACTTCTTGCTGGGCTCCACGTACTTTTCGTGCATGGGCTTCACCGTCTCCTGATACTGCTTCAGCACGCTCTCCAGGGTCCGGCCCCGCTTGTTCACGTCCCGCTTGATCCGGCGGCAGAGCCGGACATCGGCATCGGTATCCACAAAGATCCGGATGTCCATGAGGTTTCGCAGCCGCTCATTCTCGAAGATCAGAATGCCCTCCACGATGATGACCTTTTCCGGCACCACATGGATGGTCTGCTCACTGCGGTTATGTACCGTGAAGTCGTACATGGGGCACTCGATGGCGTGGCCCCGGCGCAGCTCCTCCAGATGGTAGACCATCAGGCTTGTGTCGAAAGCCGCCGGCTCGTCGTAGTTAAGCTGGCACCGCTGCTCATAGGTCAGATCGTCGTGGCGCTTGTAGTAATTGTCATGGCTGAGGACCGTGACCATTCCCTCAAACCGGGCGATGAGGTTTCTCATCAGCGTGGTCTTGCCGCTGCCGGTGCCGCCGGCGATGCCGATCACCAGAATTTTGTCTTCCATACGATTTTCTCCCCCTGTTCAGAATATCTTTGGATTAGGGAAGCTCTGATGAAATCGGCAAGAGCTGGCGGCGAGAGATTTTTCCATAGCCGAAAGTTCCAAAAACGTGGGAATGCTGTATGTATTTCCCGGTTTTGGAACTGAACGGATAGGGGAAAAGATCCGCTGTCCAGCCGAAGACGATTTATTCAGAGATTCCTTAGGGTTGTTCCAGAAGCTTCCGGGAAAGCCGGAGCATCCGCGCGTCCGCGGCGCTGTTGGTGATGACCACCCGGCCCGGACCTTCTTCCAGCAGGTCCGCCGCCTCCAGCCGCCGCCGGGTCTCCCGGGCGGTGCCCTCGCCCCCGTCCAGCAGCACGGTGCCCGGCCCCAGGATCCGGGAAATGGTGCCCGCCGCGAAGGGATAGTGGGTGCAGCCCAGCACCAGGGCGTCCAGAGCGCCTATGTAGGGCGTCAGGATGGGCCGCAGCAGCGCCTCGGTCTCCGGGGAGTCCGCCCTGCCCGTCTCCACCAGCTCCACCAGTCCCGGCGCGGAGATCTTGGCCACGGCGCAGCTTTCGTCAAAGCGGTGCAGCAGCAGGTCGAATTTTTCCTCCCGCAGCGTCACCTCCGTAGCCATGACCCCCACCCGGCCTCCGGGGAAATGGTCCGCCGCCAGCTTCAGCGCCGGTTCGATGCCGATGATGATCCGCTCCGGATAAGCCTGCCGCAGCTCCTTCACCGCCGCGGCGGTGGCGGTGTTGCAGGCAATCACCAGGGCCTTCACCGGGTGTTCCCTGTACAGCTTTTCCGCCGCTGCGAAGGTCAGATCCCGGACCTCCCGGGTGGACCGGGAGCCGTAGGGAGCGTTGGCGGAGTCTCCGTAATACAGATACCGCTCCCCAGGCATCAGCCGCCGCAGATGCCGCAGCACGCTGATGCCTCCCACACCGGAGTCAAAGACGGCGATCTCATCTTGTTTTGTCATGGTTTCCACCCGATCCTGAAATGTCCCCGCCGCCCCGAAGCCAGGGCGGGGCTTATTTGTTATATCTTATCAAATTCCGGCATTTCTTGCAATGGGCCAGACCTCATATTTTTCAAGAAATGATCGGGTGCCTCCGGGACAATTGCGATTCGGCCTCATGACAAAGGCTACAGCACGTTCCACCAGCTCAGGCCGTGGGCCTGGCCCATGGCGGCCACCTTCCGGGCGGCACAGGCGCAGGCGGCGGCAAAATCGGCCTTCTCCCGGGCGGCACGGCAGACCGAAACCTCCGCCAGTATGCCGTCGATCTCCTCCATGGGGGTGTGGTCGGCAAAGCAGCCCCGGAAATGGGCCCACCGTTCCCACCGGAGGGCGGCGTCCTCCGACAAGGCATCGGCGCTTTCCCAGTCTCCCGCCAAAGCCCGGTCCGCCGCCTGCTCCAGCTCCCGGGCGATGGGCTCATGGATCTTCTCCATCCCCCAGGTCACCCCCAAAGCCCCGGCCAGCAGAACCAGCAGCAGGAAAAATCCGATCCTGCTGCGCCTCATCTTTTATACTCCTTTCCCAGCCAGTGGACCCGGTTTGCCGCGTCCACCGTCAGCAGCAGGGTGTCCCGGAGGGAGGCGGAGTTGTTCCGGAGAACCTCCTCCAGCCAGGTCTCGTCCTTTCCGGCCCGCTTCAGATTCTCCCGGGACAGGTAGCCGTCCTCCACCACGGTCACCGGCAGGAACTGCTGCTTGGGGTGGATCCCCGCGTCCTTGGCTCTGGCGGGCCGCTCCTTGGGGTAGGGGAAAACCGACAGGTTCCCATCGGTCTCCAGAATGGCGTACTGCACCGATCCGATGTCCAGCACGTCCTTTTCCCGCAGATGACCCGTCAGCTCGTCCAGGGTCACCCGGGTGCGGCGGAGGTTATCCTGAATGATTTTTCCGTTGTCAATGAGGATCACCGGCTTGCCGCACAGAAACCGCCGCAGCACCACACTGCGCAGGATCAGCCCCGAAAGCACCAGTTCCATCCCCAGCACCGTCAGAATGGGCACCAGCCCCGAATACAACGGAATGGCGCCGTCCTGCATGGGAATGGCAGCCAGGTTTGCCAGCAGCATGGTCACCACGAACTCCGTAGGCTCCATCTCCCCGATCTGCCGCTTGCCCATAAGCCGGATGCAGAAGATCAGCACCAGATACAAAAGAATGGTGCGTAAATAGGACAGTATCAAAAAATCACCTCTGAGGGATAACTTACCCGGGAGGTGATTTTTTATGAGAGATTTTTTGTTCCTTAGTCACGATTCGGCAGTGGGAGACTGCATCCGATAAATGATCGTTTAGCGGGCAAGGGTACGTCCACCACCTGTCATTGCGAGGAGCGCAGCGACGTGGCAATCCGTTCTCTCTTTTGTGAGAGGTATGGAAACAGGACGTAGCAAGGGGAAACGGATTGCCACACCAGCGTGCGCGCTGGTTCGCAATGACAGTGGTAGTCGGTACCCTGGCGGAACCATCGTACGTTTGTGAGATAAACGATCATTTACCATACCACTGCACCTGCGGTCGAGGGGCCCAAAGGATGTGCGTCTACCACCCAAAGTGCGTAACGCATTTGCCGCGGGCCTTGCCCGCTAAACGATCATTTACGCTTTTTTCACAAGGGGATCGCCGGGTTTCTTTTCCACAATGCAAAAACCGCGGCATACACCGCGGTTTTTGCAACAAGAAAAGAGGAGAGGAAAAAATGAAAAAGATGAAGTAGAATCGTTTGTCTTAATTATATCCATAAGATGTTAACGAAAAAAGTGGGCAAATATTAAGTTCCTGTGAAGTTGTATGAAGGAATTCTGTATTCCATAGACGGACAATCCGGCACCGGCTGTGCTTTTCGCACCGCTTCCCCATGGCCGCAGCTGACAAACCCATTGATTTCTGGAATTTTTGATGTATAATAGAGCCGTGCATCCGCATATAACACCTTTCTAAAAAGGAGAAAAGAAACATGAAAAAGTTTGCTGCCATGCTGCTGGCCCTGGTCATGGTTCTGTCCCTGGCCGCCTGCGCCAAGACGGAGACCCCCGCGGCCACCACTGCCCCTGCGGCTCCCGAAACCACCGCCGCCCCTGTGGAGACCACTCAGGCTGCCGCGGAAACCGAGGCCGCCGCTCCCGCCGTCATGACCCACGCGGAGTACGCCGCCGCTGACATGGACGCTCCCGTCTGTGTGGAGACCTATGTCTAGGCTCACCAGTCCTGGTGGGAGAATGCCGTCACCGTCTACTGCCAGAGCCCCGACGGCGCTTACTTCCTGTACGGCCTGGCCTGCTCCGAGGAGGACGCCGCCAAGCTGGTCCCCGGCACCAAGATCCGGGTCAGCGGCTACAAGGGCGAGTGGTCCGGCGAAGTGGAGATCATGGACGGCACCTTTGAGTTCGTGGACGACGGCGACACCTACATCGCCGAGGCCCTGGATGTCACCGACCTGCTGGGCACCGACGCTCTGATCGAGCATCAGAATGAGTTTGTGTCCTTCACCGGCCTGACCGTGGAGCCCAGCACCGACGCCAACGGCAACGAGGCCGCCTTCCTGTACAACTGGGACGGCTCCGGCGAAGTGGGCAACGACCTGTACTTCAACGTCTCCGTCAACGGCCAGACCTACAACTTCTGCGTGGAGTCCTATCTGTGCGGCGCCGACACCGAGGTCTACAAGGCTGTTGAGGCCCTGCAGATCGGCGACGTCATCAACGCCGAGGGCTTCCTGTACTGGTATGAGGGCGTCAACCCCCACATCACCGCCATCTCCGCCGCGGAGTAATTTCACCCCAAAAAAGACGCGTCCCGCCGGGGCGCGTCTTTTTTGCGTAAGGACAGAAAAGAATACCGTTGGTCTTCTCTTTCTTTCCCCGGAACGGGTTTTTTCTGTTGACAAATGATTTTTGGCATGGTATAATCTCCAAGATAAGTACAGCGGCTTGCCGCGAAACGTCTTGCCGCCTCCGGCAGGACATTTTTTTAGGCAGTGAAAGGAGACTCCCATGACTGAAGTAACCAAGGCAAAGGTCATTTCCGCTTCCCTGGGTCCCGCTTTTTCCGATGGCGTTGGTGCCTGTATTTCCGCTGCTGAGCTTTCTGTTTTCAATTCTCCCAATTACGTGATTTTCCCCGGCTTCTGCGATGTGCATGTGCATTTCAGAGAGCCGGGTTTTTCTTATAAGGAGACCATTGCCACAGGAAGCCTGGCCGCGGCCCACGGGGGCTACACGGCGGTGTGCCCCATGCCCAACCTGAATCCCGTTCCCGACAGCCGGGAGCATCTGAAGCTTCAGCAGGAGCTGATCCGCCGGGACGCCCGGATCCACGTCTACCCCTACGGCGCCATCACCGTGGGAGAGAAGGGGGAGACCATCGCCGATCTGGAGGCAATGGCGCCGGAGGTCATTGGCTTCTCCGACGACGGCCGGGGTGTTCAGAGCGACGAGACCATGCGTCAGGCCATGCTCCGGGCCAAGGCTCTGGGCAAGCCCATCGTTGCCCACTGTGAGGACAACTCCCTGCTCCGGGGGGGATATATCCACGAGGGCGCTTACGCCAAGGCCCAGGGCCACCGGGGCATCTGCTCCGAAAGCGAATGGCGGCAGATTCAGCGGGACCTGAAGCTGGTGAAGGAGACCGGCGTTTCCTATCACGTCTGCCACGTCTCCGCCAAGGAAAGCGTGGAGCTGATCCGCCGGGCGAAGGCCGAGGGGCTGGATGTGACCTGCGAAACCGGGCCACACTACCTGGTGATGGACGATAGTATGCTGCAGGAGGAGGGCCGGTTCAAGATGAATCCGCCCCTGCGAAGCAAGGAAGACCGGGAGGCCCTGATCGCGGGCATCCTGGACGGCACCATTGACATGATCGCCACGGACCACGCCCCCCACTCCGCTGAGGAAAAAGCCAGGGGACTGGAAAAGAGCGCCTTTGGCGTTGTGGGACTGGAGACCGCCTTCCCGATTCTGTACACCTATCTGGTCAAGCCCGGCATTCTGACCCTGGACAAGCTGGTGGAGCTTCTGTGCGTCAATCCGAGAAAGCGCTTCGGCATCGGCCTGGGCCGGGACTTCTCCGTCTGGGATCTGGAGCAGAGCGATACCGTCGATCCCGGCCAATTCCTTTCCATGGGCAAAGCCACCCCCTTTGAGGGCTGGCACGTCACCGGCAGATGCCTGGCCACCGTCTGCGACGGAAAAGTTGTATACCGGTCGCAGATATAAGATGTAAGATGTAAGATATGAGATAATGTGCATATCGGTTTTACTCAGCTGCTGGATAAATATGAATTTGTAAGGATGAGTACCGCACAATGCCTTCCCCCGGGGGGAAGGGGGACCGCGAAGCGGTGGATGAGGAATGGCGACACCTTCCCATTCTCAACGCAGTCAAGTCAAAGAGTACAGCCTTTCCCAATATACCTTTTTAACGAAATGCATACAGATTTGGAACATATCGCCGTTCCTCATCCGCCCCAGTGTGCGCACTGGGGCACCTTCCCCCCGGGGGAAGGCATTGCGTTCCGGCATCCCTGCAAATTCCAATTTCTCGGACAGTTGGGCGAAATCGATAAGCACATAAGATAATGTGGGCAGACGCTATCTGATATCTCCACATAATGTAAGAAATTAGGAGGATTTCACACAATGGCAAAGAGAACGGACATCAA
>SFQY01000081.1 GCA_004562395.1 bacterium
TCTTTGACACCCCCATCTCCGCCGTCATCGACGCCCATGACGCCATGGGCCAGCTGGTGAGCCACCAGGCTATGGAAATGGCCATCCAGAAGGCCAAGGTTTCCGGCGTGGGCATTGTTTCGGTGCGCAACTCCAACCACTTCGGCATCGCCGGCTACTATGCCAAGATGGCCTGCAAGGAGGGCCTCATGGGCTTTGCCTGTACCAACAGTGAGGCCATCATGGTGCCCACCTTCGGACGCAAGGCCATGCTGGGCAGCAACCCCATTGCCTGCGCCTTCCCGGCGGAGCCCTATGACTTCTTCTTCGACGCCTCCACCACCGTGGTGACCCGGGGCAAGCTGGAGATGTACAACAAGATGGAAAAGCCTCTGCCCGAGGGCTGGGCTCTGGACAAGGATGGCCATCCTTCCACCGACGCTCCCGACGTGCTGGCCAACATCGTGGCCAAGCGGGGCGGCGGCATCATGCCTCTGGGCGGCAGCACCGAGAAGCTGGGCAGCCACAAGGGCTACGGCTACGGTATGCTGTGCGAGATCTTCTCCTCCATTCTGTCCATGGGCGCCACCTCCAACTACTGCATGACCGGCGGCAAGGGCAACATCTGCCACGGCTTCATGGCCATCAACCCCGCCTACTTCGGGGATCCCGAGGAAATCAAGAAGCACTTCTCCACCTACCTGCAGGAGCTGCGGGAGTCTCCCAAGGCCGACGGCCAGGAGCGGATCTACACCCATGGCGAGAAGGAAGTGGCCGCGGTGAAGCGCATCATGGAAAACGGCATTCCCGTCAACGACAATACCATGGTGGAGGTCCTGGACCTGTGCAATTACTTAGGGTTGGACTTCGGCTCCTACTTCGGCGACTACCGGCCCCCTGTCAAGGAGGACGTGTTCAAGGGCAATTATTGATTTCGGACACCCGGAAGCGGGAGGAATAAACCATGATTTCCATACCATATGGCAAGGGCCAGCTTTCCTGGGAGCTTCCTTATGACGGCCTGCTGACCTCCCGGGTAGACCAGCTGAAAAGCGAGAAAACCGGGCGGGAGCTGGTGGAAGAGGCCATGGCCCATCCCATCGGCTCTTCCACCCTCCGGGAGCTGGCGGTGGGCAAGAAAAGCTGTACCATCATCATCTCCGACCACACCCGCCCCGTCCCCAGCCGGGACATCCTGCCGCCCATGCTGCGTCAGCTCCTGCAGGGCAATCCCGACATTCAGATTACCCTGCTGGTGGCCACGGGCTTCCACCGGCTGACCACCAAGGAGGAACTGACCGCCAAGCTGGGAGAGGAAATCGCCTCGGCGGAGACGATCCGTGTCCATGATGCCTTTGATCCGGACAGCAATGTGCAGATCGGCATTCTGCCCTCGGGCGCGCCCCTGGTCATCGACCGGGCGGCGGTGGAGACGGACCTGCTGGTGTCCGAGGGCTTTATCGAGCCCCACTTCTTCGCGGGCTTCTCCGGGGGGCGGAAAAGCGTCCTTCCCGGGGTCTGTGACAAGACCACGGTGCTGGGAAACCACTGCGGGCAGTTCATCGCTTCCCCCTTCGCCCGGACCGGCGTCCTGGAGGGGAATCCCCTGCACACCGATATGGTAGCCGCGGCGGAAATGGCAAAGCTTGCCTTCATCGTCAATGTGGTCATTGACGAGGGGAAAAAGACCGTGGCGGCTTTCGCGGGAGATTTCCGCCAGGCCCATGAGGCGGGCACCGCCTTCCTGCGGCAGTACTGTGAGGTGGAGGCCATCCCGGGAGATATCGTCGTCACCTCCAACGGCGGCGCGCCTCTGGACCAGAACATCTACCAGAGCGTCAAGGGCCTGACCGCGGCGGAAGCCTCCGCCAAAGAAGGGGCGGTGCTGATCATGTGTGCCCAGCTGGCCGACGGCACCGGCGGCCAGGGGTTCTACACCTCTCTGCGGGACTGTGAAAGCCCCGAGGCCCACTTTGCCCAGTGCGCGGCCACACCCCAGAACGAGACCATCCCCGATCAGTGGGAGAGCCAGATCCTGGCCCGGATCCTGATGAAGCACCGGGTGATCTACGTGTCCCGGCCGGAGATGGAGCAGACCCTCCGGGAGATGAAGCTGGAATACGCTCCCACCCTGGAAGCGGCACTGACCATGGCAAAGGCCGACAAAGGTGAGAATGCCAGTATCACTGTCATACCCAATGGAATATCAGTCATTGTAAAGGAGAAATAACTATGGATTACGCAAAAGAATCCCTGCGCCTGCACAAAGAGTGGGGCGGCAAGATCGAAGTGACCTGCACCGTGCCCTGCAAGACCAAGGACGACCTGTCCCTGGCCTACACCCCCGGCGTGGCCCAGCCCTGCCTGGAGATTCAGAAGGATATCGACAAGTCCTATGAGCTGACCCGCCGTCATAACCTCTGCGCCGTCATCACCGACGGCTCCGCGGTTCTGGGCCTGGGCGACATCGGCCCCGAGGCCGGTATGCCCGTCATGGAGGGCAAGTGCGCCCTGTTCAAGGCCTTCGCCGACGTGGACGCCTTCCCCATCTGCGTGAAGACCAAGGATGTGGACGAGTTCGTCAACGCGGTGTATCTGATCTCCGGCTCCTTCGGCGGCATCAACCTGGAGGACATC
>SFQY01000027.1 GCA_004562395.1 bacterium
TTTTTAACGAAATGCATACAAATTCGGAACAGATCGCCGTTCCTCATCCGCCCCAGTGTGCGCACTGGGGCACCTTCCCCCCGGGGGAAGGTATGGTGCAGCGCATCTCTGTAAATTCCAATTTATCGGGCGGGTGAGGAAAACCGATATGCCCAACGATCCTTTTCACGTTTGGTTGCCGTTGTCCCCGTGCAATGGGGCTGACGGGCACAGCGGAAGACACATGAAAAATCCCCGGAGCGGTTGACCAGACCGCACCGGGGATTTTTCAGAGAAAAAGAGAGGTAAGAAAATGAAAAAGAGTGTGTAATCATTTCTACGTCCTTATTATAATCCGGGGGTATTAAAAAATAAGGGTTTAAATATTAAATATGTATTAAGCAAGTAAAATATGAAAACTGTATTTTGTGCAGATTGCCAGTTGTGAACAATTTGTAGCATCTTGGATCAGGCCCTTGACTTTTTGGAAAAATGGAGTATAGTTAAGACAAAAGAAATTAGCACTCTTAATGCGAGAGTGCTAAAATGGAAAGGAAGGATAGCTGTATGAATTTTAATAGCTATACCCAGAAGTCTCTGGAAGCGGTCCAGAGCGCGAGAGAATTGGCTGTGCGCAATTCCCATCAGCAGCTTGAGCAGGTTCATCTGCTTCTGGCCCTTCTGCGCCAGGACGGGGGACTGATCCCTCAGCTGCTGCGGAAGATGGATGTCACCGTGGAAAGCCTGGAGGCGGCGGCGGAGACGGAGCTTCGGAAGATCCCCGCCGTGAAGACCAGCCGGGAGGCGGACCGGTTCTATATCACCGCCGACATGGACGCCACCTTTACGGCGGCGGAGGAACTGGCCAAAACCATGAAGGACGATTTCGTCTCCGTGGAGCATCTGTTCCTGGGACTGCTGGACACCGCCCGGGGCGGCGTGAAGAATCTGTTTGAAACCTACCGCATCACCAAGGAGAATGCCCTGAAGGCCCTGCAGGCGGTCCGGGGCAACCAGCGTGTCACCTCCGACAGCCCCGAGGGCACCTATGACGCCCTGGAGAAGTACGGCACCGATCTGGTGAAGCGGGCCAGGGAGCAGAAGATGGACCCGGTCATCGGCCGTGACGAGGAGATCCGCAACGTGGTGCGGATCCTGTCCCGGAAGACCAAGAATAATCCCGTCCTCATCGGCGAGCCCGGCGTGGGCAAAACCGCCATCGCCGAGGGCCTGGCCCAGCGGATCGTGAAGAAGGACGTGCCCAAATCCCTGCAGGACAAGACCATCTTCTCCCTGGATATGGGCGCTCTGATCGCGGGCGCCAAGTACCGGGGCGAATTTGAGGAGCGGCTGAAGGCCGTGCTGAATGAGGTCAAGCAGTCCGAGGGGCGGATCATCCTGTTCATCGATGAGCTGCACACCATCGTGGGCGCGGGCAAGACCGAGGGCAGCATGGACGCGGGGAACCTCCTGAAGCCCATGCTGGCCCGGGGCGAGCTGCACTGCATCGGCGCCACCACCCTGGATGAGTACCGCCAGTATATCGAGAAGGACGCGGCTCTGGAGCGCCGGTTCCAGCCGGTGCAAGTGGATGAGCCTACGGTGGAGGACACCATCGCCATCCTCCGGGGTCTGAAGGAGCGTTACGAGGTGTTCCACGGCGTCAAGATCGCGGACTCCGCCATTATTGCCGCCGCGACCCTTTCCCACCGCTATATCACCGACCGGTTCCTGCCGGACAAGGCCATCGACCTCATCGACGAGGCCTGCGCCCAGATCCGGACGGAAATGGACTCCATGCCCACGGAGCTGGACGCCGTCTCCCGGAAGATCATCCAGATGGAGATCGAGGAAGCGGCGCTGAAAAAGGAGGAGGACGAGCTGTCCAGAGGCCGTCTGGCGGAGCTGCAGAAGGAGCTGGCGGAGGAGCGTGACAGGTTCAACGCCATGAAGGCCCAGTGGGAGAACGAGAAGAACGCCATCGGCAAGGTCCAGCAGCTGCGGGAGAAGATCGAGGATCTGAACCGGCAGATCGAGGCTGCGGAGCAGCGCTACGACCTGGAAAAGGCCGCGGAGCTGAAATACGGCCGCCTGCCGGAGGCCCAGCGGCAGCTGGAGGAAGAGGAGCGCCGGGCCCAGTCCGCCAAGGAGAGCAACATCTTAAGGGACCGGGTCACCGATGAGGAGATTGCCAAAATCGTGGAGCGCTGGACCGGCATCCCCGTGTCCCGGCTGGTCCAGGGGGAGCGGGAGAAGCTGCTGCATCTGGACGAGACCTTGCACCAGCGGGTGGTGGGCCAGGACGAGGCCGTCCAGGCCGTCACCGAGGCCATTCAGCGCAGCCGCGCGGGCATTCAGGATCCCAACCGGCCCATCGGCTCCTTCCTGTTCCTGGGTCCCACCGGCGTGGGCAAGACCGAGCTGGCCAAGACCCTGGCCCAGGCCCTGTTCGACGACGAGAACAACCTGGTGCGCATCGACATGTCCGAGTATATGGAGAAATTCTCCGTGTCCCGGCTCATCGGCGCGCCTCCGGGATACGTGGGCTACGAGGAGGGCGGCCAGCTGACGGAGGCCGTCCGCCGGAAGCCCTACTCCGTGGTCCTCTTTGACGAGGTGGAGAAGGCCCATCCCGATGTGTTCAACATCCTGCTGCAGGTGCTGGACGACGGCCGGATCACGGACTCCCAGGGCCGGACGGTGGATTTCAAGAACACCATCCTGATCCTGACCTCCAACCTGGGCTCCGAGTATCTGCTGGGCGGCGTCAAGGAGGACGGAACCATCGACGAGAACGCCAAGGCTCAGGTCCAGGCGCTGCTGCGCCGGACCTTCCGGCCGGAATTCCTGAACCGTCTGGACGAGATCGTGTTCTACAAGCCCCTGACCCGGGAGAATGTGATGCAGATCATCGACCTGCAGATCGCCAAGCTGAACCAGCGCCTTGAGGACCAGCAGATCACCTGCCAGCTGACCAAGGCGGCCAAGGACGCCATTGTGGACGCCTCCTACGATCCTCAGTACGGTGCCCGGCCTCTGCGGCGCTACGTCCAGCACACCGTGGAGACCATGCTCAGCAAGCGCCTGCTGAGAGGCGACATCACCCCCGGCCAGACGGTGACGGTGGACGCCGTAGACGGCGAGCTGACCATGAGATAAACCAATTCAGGCACCCCGAAAGGGGTGCCTGATTTTTTTGTAAGGACGAGGGAAAGGATCGTTTCCCTTATGACGGCAGTTTGTTGGTTCCACTGGCGCGGCAGCGCTTAAGCCTTCTCCTTGAGGAGAAGGTGCCTCAGTCCGCAGACTGGGGCGGATGTGGTGTTGCGGTACACAGTTGCGATGATCGAGACATGTCGGCGAAAACGTACCGCTGCAACACCACATCAGTCACGCTTCGCGCGACAGCTTCTCCTCAAGGAGAAGCCTTTGGTGCGTATCCCGCTCTGGTGGAACCATCGCGCATTCGTACGATAAACGATCCTTTCTCATTTCGTTGTTCCCATTCGTTGAATGGACGCAAGGATCGACGCCTCCTGCGCCGCATCCAAGAAAACAGCCCCTTTTTGGCTGGGTTTTGTGCTGTTTATCCGTTGAAAGATTGGACTTTTGGTGCTATACTAGTAGGAAAATGTGAAAAAACAGAGAGGTGCGCAGATGGAACAGCAAAGACTGTTTTCCAATCAGAAGTTGATCCGGCTGATCATTCCCCTGGTGATCGAGCAGGGGCTGACCATTCTGGTGGGCATGTGTGACGGGGTGATGGTGTCCTCCGTGGGAGAGGCGGCCATTTCCGGCGTTTCCCTGGTGGATATGATCAACGCCGTGGTGCTGACGCTGTTCGCGGCCCTGGCCACCGGCGGCGCGGTGGTCACCAGCCAGTTCCTGGGGGCCCAGCAGATGGAAAAGGCCCGGCGCAGCGCCGGGCAGCTGGTGTGGATGGCCGCGGGCCTGGGCATGGCGGCCATGATTTTGTGCCTGGTCTTCGCCAAGGGGCTGCTGCGGCTGTTCTTCGGTTCCATCGATGCCGACGTGATGGCCGCCGGGCTTTTGTACCTGCGGATCACCGCCCTGTCCTTCCCCTTTATCGCCCTGTACAACGCCGGAGCGGCGATTTTCCGCAGCGTGGGCAACAGCAAGGTATCCATGAAGGTCAGCGTGCTGATGAACATCATCAACGTGGTGGGAAATGCCGTCTGCATTTTCGCCCTGAAAATGGGCGTTGCGGGTGTGGCGGTGCCCACCCTGATCTCCCGGGCCGTGGCGGCTGTGCTGATTCTGGTGCTGGCGGCGAATCCCCGGCAGGAGCTGTACCTGCAGCGGGAGAGCTTGTTCCGGCTGGACCGCCGGATGATGGGCAGCATCCTGCACATCGGCATCCCCTCCGCCTGTGAGAACAGCTTCTTCCAGCTGGGACGGCTGGTGGTGGTCAGCATGATCGCCCTGTTCGGCACCACCCAGACCTCCGCCAACGCCGTGGCTAACACCCTGGACAGCGTGGGCATCATCATCGGCCAGGCCATGAGCCTTGCCATGGTGACGGTGGTGGGCCAGAGCGTAGGCGCCGGGGATCCGGAGCAGGTGAAGTACTATGTCAAAAAGCTCATCGGCTGGTCCTATGTGCTGATGGGGATCTGCAATCTGCTGATCATCCTGTTTATCGATCCGTTGATCGGGCTGTACAGCTCCCTGTCCCCCGAAACGGTGCTGCTGGCCCGGCGGCTGGTGCTGATCCACTCGTCCTTCGCCATTCTGATGTGGCCGGTGGCTTTTGTACTGCCCAACGCCCTCCGGGCGGCCAACGACGTGCGCTTTACCATGTGGGTGGGCGTGGGCTCCATGATGGCCTTCCGGATCGCAGGCTCCTGGATCCTCTGCGTGCAGCTGGGCTGGGGGGCCATAGGCGTCTGGATCGCCATGATCATCGACTGGGTGTGCCGCATCAGCTTCTTTGTGCCCCGGATGCTCTCGGG
Source organism: bacterium (assembly GCA_004562395.1). Lineage (GTDB taxonomy): Bacteria > Bacillota > Clostridia > Oscillospirales > Oscillospiraceae > Faecousia. The sequence goes on from SFQY01000027.1 coordinate 4,953, forward strand.
GAAGTGGCAGAGCAAATACGTGCCGGATTAAGCCCAATCCGGCAGGGCTTCAAAGTCCTTGGTCTGCCCCCGCCAGGGGAAGGTGATCCGGCAGGAGAACAGCATCGGGGCTGGGGAGGAATCCCTGGCCCCGTATTTATGGTCGCCCACCAGGGGAAAGCCCCGGCTGGAAAACTGCACCCGGATCTGGTGGCTCCGGCCGGTGTGGAGGCGGATCCGGACAAGGCTGCATTCTCCGGCGGAAAGGACCCGGTATTCCAGCCGGGCTTTTTTCACCCCGCCCCGGAGCCGCTTCACCACGAATACCTTGTTTTTTCCGCTGTCCTTCCACAGAAGGTCCTCCCAGTCTCCGGTTTCCGGGGGCGTGCCGTGGACAAGGGCCACATATTCCTTGACCATGCTGCCCCCCTGGACGGCCCGGGACAGCTCCGCCGCCGCCTGCTTGGTCCGGGCGTAAACCATGACGCCGCCTACGTTTTTGTCCAGCCGGTGGATGGGGAAAATTTCCCCGCCCAGGATCTCCTTCAGCGCGGCAGGAACCTCCAGCTCGGAATCCAGGCCCACAGGCTTGACACAGACCGCCATGTCGCGGTCGGAATACAGAATTTCCATGGGATGACCTCCAGTCATTGGGAAGATGAAAAGAAATTTCTCAGATAAAGGATCGTTTCGCGCAGCAAGTACGATGGTTCCACCAGGGTGGGATGCTCACCAAAGGCTTCTCCTTGAGGAGAAGCTGTCTCGCAAAGCGAGACTGATGTGGTGTTACCGCGGTACGTTTTCGCCGAAATGTCTCGATCATCGCAACTGGGTGCCGCACACCACATCCGCCCCAGGCTGCGGCCTGGGGCACCTTCTCCTCAAGGAGAAGGCTTGGGCGCTACCGCGCCGCAGGAACCAAAGAAGCGTAAACGATCATTTCCGTGAGGGGAAGGAAATGGGTACCCGTTTGCTGGACAGTATACCATATTTCCCCGTTTTTCGGAAGGGGAGACCTTGACAAAATATAGTATAATATAGAAAGAGAAGAAACGGAGGATGTGTTATGACCACCAAAGACTACCAGCGCATGTCGCCCCTGCGCATTTTCCTGAGCTATTTCAAACGGCATAAGGGCCTGTTTGCCATTGACGTGCTCTGCGCCGTGGGCATCGCGGCCATTGATCTGGCCTTCCCCCTGGTGACCCGCAGCGCTCTGTATGATCTGCTGCCCAATCAGCTGTACCGGACCTTTTTCCTCATTATGGCGGCGGTGCTGGTCAGCTACCTGCTGCGGTCGCTGCTGAATTTCATCGTGACCTATTACGGCCACACCTTCGGCATCCGGGTGGAGGCGGACATCCGCCGGGACCTGTTCCACCACATGCAGGAGCTGAGCTTTGATTTTTACGACCGCAACCGCACCGGCAAGCTCATGGCCCGGCTGACCTCCGATCTGTTCGAGCTGACGGAGCTGGCCCACCACGGCCCGGAGGATCTGCTGACCTCCCTGCTGACCATCATCGGCGCCCTGATCGTCATGGGCTCCATCCGCTGGCAGCTGGCGGTGGTGGTGGCGCTGACCATTCCGGTGTTCCTTTTTGTGGTGATGCTCCTGCGGGGGCGCATGGGCCGGGCCTCCGCCGCCGCCAAGGAAAAGACCGGTCACATCAATCAGGAGATCGAGAGCAGCCTCTCCGGCGTCCGCACCGCCAAGGCCTTTGCCAACGAGGCCACCGAGGGCCGCCGCTTTGACGCAGCCAACGAGATTTTCAAAACCTCCAAGCGGGAATTCCACAAGGCTATGGGCATGTTCCACAGCACTACGGAGTTCTTTTTGTGCAGTCTCAACGTCATCGTCATCGGCTTCGGCGGCTATTACGTGATGAAGGGGGAAATGGACTACCGGGATCTGGTGACCTTCAGCCTGTACATCTCCTCCTTTGTCAGCCCCATGCGCAAGCTTTCCAGCTTTTCCGAGATGTTCGCCAACGGCTTTGCCGGTCTGAACCGGTTCGTGGAGGTCATGCGCATGGAGCCCACGGTGCAGGATAAGCCCGACGCCAAGGAGCTGAAGAACGTCCGGGGCGATATCCTGGTGGACAAAGTCTCCTTCGCCTACGACGGGGATCTGGCGGTGCTGCACGATGTGAGCCTGCATGTGGCCCCCGGAGAGACCGTGGCCATTGTGGGACCCTCCGGCGGCGGCAAGAGTACCCTGTGCCAGCTGGTTCCCAGGTTCTATGATGTGACCTCCGGCTCCATCCGGATTGACGGCATGGACCTGCGGGATGTGACCCAGCGGAGCATCCATGAGAATCTGGGCATCGTCCAGCAGGACGTGTTCCTCTTTGCCGACACGGTTTTTGAAAACATCCGCTACGGCAAGCCCGACGCCACCATGGAAGAGGTGGTGGAAGCGGCGAAGAAGGCGGAGATCTACGACGACATTCTGGCCATGCCCGAGGGCTTCCAGACCTATGTGGGCGAGCGGGGGACCCTGCTTTCCGGCGGCCAGAAGCAGCGGATCGCCATTGCCCGGATCTTCCTGAAGAATCCGCCCATTCTGATCCTGGACGAGGCCACCTCCGCCCTGGACTCCGTGACGGAGGCCAAGATTCAGCGGGCCTTCGACAATCTGGCGGCGGGCCGGACCACCCTGATCATCGCCCATCGCCTCAGTACCATCCGCAGCGCCAATCGCATCGTGTCCATTGCCGACGGCGTGATCACCGAATGCGGCACCCACCAGGAGCTGCTGGAAAAGGGCGGCATCTACGCCGAGCTGTACAAAACCCAGAACGCCCTGGCCCTGGAAGCTCTGTGATACCCGTCCGGCGAATCCGAACCGTCGGGGATTTCCGTGTGTCCTGACCCGGGCCGGAATGGGCCTTCGGTTACGCGAAAAAACTGCCGTTTCCTCCGGCCGGAGGGAACGGCAGTTTTGCAATCAGCTGCCCGATAAACAGGTGTTTGTAAGGACGAGTGCCGCACAATACCTTCCCCCGGGGGGAAGGGGGACCGCGAAGCGGTGGATGAGGAATGGCGACACCTTCCCATTCTCAATGCAGTCAAGTCAAAGAGTACAACCTTTTCCCCCCAGTGTGCGCTACTTAAGCACCTTCCCCCCGGGGGAAGGTATGGTGCAGCGCATCTCTGTAAATTCCAATTTGCTTACCAATGCCGGCAATCGAATGGACGGTTATTTGCCGGCGGCGGCCAGAAGCTGACGCAGGTAGACGGCGTTTTCCTCCAGCTTTTCCCGGGTGGGCTTTTCGTTGGAGAAGTCCTCCACGGACAGAGCGCCGTCGTAGCCCACCTTGACCAGGGCCTCCACCAGGGCCTTCAGGTTGGCGGAGCCCTTCTTCAGGGGCATCCAGCTCTGGACGTACTTGGTGGCGCCGAATTCATCCTCCCCGGCGGGGACCAGGGCGGCGTTCTTGATATGGACGTGGCCCAGGTACGCGCCCAGCATGTCGAAGCTCTTGGTGTAATCCTCATAGCCCTCGTAGACCATGTTGCCCGGATCGAAGATGACGCCGAAGTAGTTGGGGTCGAAGCCCTCCAGAACCCGCATGGCGGCGCTGGCGCTGGAGACGATCATGCCGTGGTGGGTCTCGATGAGAAGCTTGATGCCGTATTTCTTCAGCATGGGCTCCACGTGGCGCAGGTAGGCCCGGGTGTCCTCCAGCTGCTGGGCGTAGGGCTTCTTGGGGTCATACCGGTCCATGGGGCCCCGGATGCTCTTGCAGCCGATGGCCTGGGCGGCCTTCAGAACGTTTTCCAGGGTCTCGTCGTCTCCCCGGAGGGTGGTGGCCAGGTTGACGATCTCAAGGCCCGCCTCGTCGCAGAGCTTTTTGGCGTTGAGGCACTCCTCCACAATGTTGGCCACATTCAGGGTGGACTTGTTGTCCAGCCAGTAGCGGAAGGCGTAGGGATCCACGCCCTTGGGGAACATGGACCGGGGCACCCCGGCGGTGGAGTCCACCCGCCATTCCACGGCGTCGTAGCCCATTTCCTTGATCAGGGCAACGGACTCGGGGATGTTGTACTCGGGCAGGCTGACGGTGTAAACGGATAATTTCATGGCGCATCTCTCCTTTTTGATATTCTATGTGCATTATATCGTAGAAGAGGGAGAAATACAAGGGGGTAGATGGTGGTTATGCATAAAAATACGGAGAAGACATCAAAACCTTGTCAAATAGTTCCCGGCGTAATCCAGGAACTCCTCCAAAGTCAGGTGACTCCCTTTCCGGGGAATCAATGCCCATTTGGCCCGGATTTCCGGGTCGGTGCTTTGCTGAGCCTCTTGTAATGCTTTTTCCATTTCCGCGCGTACGTTTTCAGGTGTTGTATGGTGTTCCGCGGCAATCCGGCTGAGTATGAAATCGATCTTTTTCATTTGCAATCCCTCCATAGGAAACAGGATATCACATTGTGAATAACTCCACAATATGAAAAGGAGGCCTTTTTCCATAGAATAAAGGCACCTTTACGATGAAATGTGGGGATCGCCGTGATCGATTATACACCGCTGTGGGAGACTATGGAGCGCAGGGGCGTCAGCCAGTACCGCCTGCTCCAATCCGGTATCGACAACAAAACGCTGGATGCCCTGAAGAAAGGGAAGAACATCACCCTGCTGACGTTGGAAAAGCTTTGCGCCATCCTGGACTGTACGCCCAACGATGTGGTGAGATTTGAAAAAGAAAACCGTCTCGGCTGAGACGGTTTTTTTGTATGGCGGCAAAGGGGGAGGCGGGGAAAGGGAACTTATACTGATATTCAATGAAAATGTTTCATTCGGCAGAATGGAACATTTTCATATGAAGATCATAATGAGACGGGTATCTATGATTTTCTATTCCGAAAATCATAGATACGACAACGCCGTTAGGCGGTGTCTTCTCAATAGAATGATACAATTCTATTGAGAAACAGTATTACATCTTTTCCGGGGCGGAGAAGCCCAGCAGGTGGATGCTGGTTTCCAGGATGTTTTTGGCAAGGCCCAGCAGCGCGATGTTGCCGGCCTTCAGGTTCTCGTCCTCCTCCTTGAGGATGGGGGTGTCGTGGTAGAACTTGTTGACGCAGCCGGCCAGGTCGTAGATATAGGCGCAGATCAGGTTGGGGGCGGAGGACTTCAGGGCGCTTTCCAGGGCGGGGTCGAACTTGGTGATGGCAATCATCAGGTCCTTGGCAAGGGCGTTGGAGGGCTCCTGAATGGGCAGCTGCTCCCAGGGGCCGTACTTGGCCAGAATGGACTTGATCCGGACGATGGTGTACAGGATATAGGGGCCGGTGTTGCCCTCGAAGGCGGCGAAGCGCTCCAGGTCAAAGTTGTAGTCCTTGGTGGGCTGGTTGCTGAGGTCGCCGTATTTCAGGGCGGCCAGGGCGATTTTGGCGGTGGTGTCGTCGATCTCGGAGCCTGCCACGATCCGGTTCTCCACCACCTTGGCCCGGACGAAGGCCGTCATGTCGGCAATCAGCGTCTCCAGCCGCAGGACGCCGCCGTCCCGGGTCTTGAAGGGCTTGCCGTCCTTGCCGTTCATGGTGCCGTGGCCCAGATGCTCCAGCTCCGTCTCGGGCTTTACGATACCGCTGCGGTGGGCCGCCCGGAAGATCTGCTCAAAGTGCAGGGCCTGGCGCTTGTCGGTGACGTAGAGGATCTTGTCCGGGTTCCAATCCTGCATTCGCTGGACCATGGTGGCCAGGTCCGTGGTGGCGTAGATGGCGGCACCGTCGGACTTCACCAGAATGCAGGGAGGGACCTCCTTTTTGTCGGTGGCCTCCGCCACGGGGAAGACCAGAGCGCCCTCGCTCTCCACGGCGAAGCCCCGGTCCTTCAGGTCCTGGATCATGGCCGGGATGTAGGGGTCCGCGTCGCTTTCTCCCAGCCATTTTTCAAAATGCACATCCAGGCTGTCGTAGATCCGCCGCAGGTCGGGGATGGAGATGTTCATGATGTGCTGCCAGATGGCCCGGTAGCCCCGGCGGCCCAGCTGCAGCTCAAAGGTGGCGGTGTGGGCCCGGGCGGCGAAGTCCTGGTCCACCTTCTTCTTGGCGGAGGCGGCGGGGTAGATCTCCTCCAGGTCGGAGAGGGTGAAGGGAGGCTCCGCGGGGTAGTCTCCTGTGTAATCGGGGTCAAAGTAGGGAAGCTCCGGCTGCCGCTCCTGAAGCTCCGTGATGATCAGGCCCATCTGCAGGCCCCAGTCCCCCAGGTGCACGTCGCCGATGGTGTTGTAGCCGAAGAAGGCGTACAGCCGCTTCAGAGCCTCGCCGATGATGGCGGGGCGCAGGTGGCCGATGTGCAGGGGCTTTGCCACGTTGGCGCCGCCGTAGTCCACCACGATGGTCTTCCCGGCCCCCAGCTTCTCCACGCCGAAGTCCGGGGCAGTGCGCATCTGCTCCAGATAATTCTGTAAAAACAGACCGCTGAGCTTCAGATTGATAAAGCCGGGCATGACGGCCTCCACCAGGGAGTAGTCATTGGCGTCCAGCTTTTCCACAACGGCCTTTGCGATCTGGATGGGGGCGCAGTGGTACTGCTTGGCGGCGGACAGGGCGCCGTTGCACTGGTATTCGCACAGGTCGGGCCGGTTGGAGACGGTGACCCGGCCAAAGGAAGCGTCATAGCCGGCGTCGGCAAAGGCCCGCTGCATTTTTTCCGTGATAATGTCCAAGATTTTTTCCATGATTCAAAACTCCAAAGACAATCATTATTAGATATGAGATATGAGATACGAGATATAAGATATGGAAGAAACAGATACTGGTATCTAATATCTCATATCTTATATCTAATATCTTCTCAAGGCTGTGGGTTTTACTTCGCCGCTTTGTTCTCTGCCATCCAGGCGAGGTAGTCGTCGTAGGTGCCGTATTTGTCGATGATGGTGCCGTCCGGCTGGAAGGCGATGACCCGGTTACAGGTGGAGGTCAGCAGCTCGTGGTCGTGGGAGGCCAGCAGCACCACCCCGGGGAAGGCCTCCAGGCCCTTGTTCACGGCCTGGATGGACTCCATGTCCAGGTGGTTGGTGGGCTGGTCCAGCAGCACCACGTTGGCGCCGGAGAGCATCATACGGCTTAGCATACACCGGACCTTCTCGCCGCCGGAGAGGACGTTCACGGGCTTGAACACATCCTCGTTGGAAAACAGCATCCGGCCCAGGAAGCCCCGGAGGTAGACGTCGTCCTTCTTGGCGGAGTACTGCCGCAGCCAGTCCACCAGCTCCATGTCGTTGCCCTCAAAATAGGCGCTGTTGTCCTTGGGCAGGTAGCTTCGGATGGTGGAGACGCCCCATTTGATGCTGCCCTCGTCGGGCTCCAGCTCCCCCATGAGGATCTTGAACAGGGCGGTCTGGGCCAGCTCGTTCTCACCCACGAAGGCGATCTTGTCGGTGCGGTTCACGGAGAAGTAGACCTTGTCCAGCAGCTTCACCCCGTCCACGGTGACGGACACGTCCTTGACGGTCAGCACGTCCTTGCCCAGCTCCCGCTCCTGCTGGAAGCCCACGAAGGGGTAGCGGCGGGTGGAGCAGGGCATTTCCTCCACGGTCAGCTTGTCCAGGAGCTTCCGGCGGGCAGTGGCCTGCTTGGCCTTACTTTTGTTGGCGGAGAAGCGCTGGATGAACAGCTGCAGCTCCTCGATCTTTTCCTGGTTCTTCTTGTTCTTGTTGCGGAGCATGGCCTGAACCATCTGGGAAGATTCGTACCAGAAGTCGTAGTTGCCCACGTACATCTTGATCTTGCCGTAGTCGATATCCACGGTGTGGGTGCAGACGGTGTTCAGGAAGTGGCGGTCGTGGGATACCGCGATGACCATGCCGGGGAAGTCCAGGAGGAAGTCCTCCAGCCAGTTGATGGCCTCAATGTCTAAGTTGTTGGTGGGCTCGTCCAGCATGACGATGTCGGGATTCCCGAACAGAGCCTGGGCCAGCAGCACCTTCACCTTCAGACGGGGATCGGTGGAGGCCATCATGTCGTAGTGCAGCTCCGTGCCGATGCCCAGACCCTGCAGCAGACGGGAAGCGTCGGACTCGGCCTCCCAGCCCCCCAGCTCGGCGAACTCCGCCTCCAGGTCCGCGGCCCGGAGACCGTCCTCGTCGGAGAAATCGGGCTTTTCGTAGATGGCGTCCTTTTCCTTCATCACATCGTACAGGTGCTGGTTGCCCATGATGACGGTGTCCAGGACGGTGTAGTCGTCGTAGGCGTTCTGGTTCTGCTTCAGAACGGAGACCCGCTTGCCCGGGTCAATGGTGATGCTGCCGGTGGTGGAATCCAGATCCCCGGTGAGAATCCGCAGGAAGGTGGATTTGCCGGCCCCATTGGCGCCGATGATGCCGTAGCAGTTGCCGGGCAGGAACTGCAGGTCCACATGCTGGAACAGCCACTGGCCGCCGAACTGCATCCCCAAATTGCTGACTGTAATCATAGTTAACTCCTTTGCAAATCAAAGACATTTGCAAGATACAAGATATGAGATATAAGATATAAGAGGAACGGACATTCCGCTTATCTTATATCTCATATCTTATATCTCGTATCTTACCATTTGGCGCATATCTATACATTTTAATGATATCACATAATTGTGAATAAAGAAAGAACTTTTTTCCAGAGGGGTTGCTTTTTTTGCAATGTGCGCTATAATATTAGCACTCAGTAACTTAGAGTGCTAAAACAAATAAGGACGTGAAGAAACATTATGGAAAAGCAGCAATTCAAAGCGGAATCTCAGCGTCTTCTGGACCTGATGATCAACTCCATCTACACCCACCGGGAGATCTTCCTGCGGGAGATCATCTCCAACGCCTCCGACGCCATCGACAAGCTGGCCTACACCGCCCTGACCGACGATAAGGTCGGTATCAACCGGGATGAGTTCGCCATCACCATCACCCGTGACCCGGAGAACCGGGTGCTGACCGTCTCCGACAACGGCATCGGCATGACGAAAGAGGAGATGGAGGAGAACCTGGGCACCATCGCCAAGTCCGGCTCCCTGGGCTTCAAGCAGGCCATGGAGAAGAATGAGGACGTGGATATCATCGGCCAGTTCGGCGTGGGCTTCTACTCCGCCTTTATGGTGGCCTCCTCCATCACCGTCATCTCCAAAAAGTACGGCCAGGACAAGGCCTGGAAGTGGGTCTCCGACGGCGCCGACGGCTACACCATTGAGGAAACGGAAAAGGACGGCCCCGGCACCGACGTGATCATGACTCTGAAGGCCGATACCGACGACGAAAAGTATTCCGAATTCCTGGAGGAGTACGAGCTGCGCTCTCTGGTCCGCAAGTATTCCGACTACATCCGCTACCCCATCCGGATGGAGGTCACCAAGTCCCGTCCCGTGGAGGAGCCGGAGGAGGAGACAGCCGAAGGGGAGGAAAAGGAGGACAAGGCGCCCAAGTACGAGTCCTACACCGAGATGGAGACTCTGAACTCCATGGTGCCCATCTGGCAGCGGCCCAAGAAGGATGTCACCGACGAGGAGTACGAGACCTTCTACCGGGACAAGTTCTTCGACTACAACAAGCCCCTGCGGATCATCCACAGCAGCGCCGAGGGAAGCGTGTCCTTCAAGGCTCTGCTGTATATCCCCGGCAAGGCGCCCTACGACTTCTACACCAAGGACTTCAAGCGGGGCCTGCAGCTGTACAGCAGCGGCGTGCTGATCATGGAGAACTGCGAGGATCTGCTGCCGGAGCATTTCCGCTTCGTCCGGGGCATTGTGGACAGCCAGGACCTGAGCCTGAACATCAGCCGGGAGATGCTGCAGCATAACCGCCAGCTGACCATCATCGCCCGGAACATCGAGAAGAAGATCAAGTCCGAGCTGAAGTCCATGCTGGAAAACGACCGGGAGAAGTACGAGGAGTTCTACGCTGCCTTCGGCCGCCAGCTGAAGTACGGCACCGTCTCCGACTACGGCGCCCACAAGGAGGCCTGCCAGGACCTGCTGCTGTTCTACAGCCACAAGCAGGGCAAGCTGGTATCCCTGAAGGAGTATGTGGAGGCCATGGCCGAGGGTCAGGAGAAGATCTACTACGTTCCCGGCGAGAACAAGGACCGTCTGAGCAAGCTGCCTCAGGTGGAGACCCTGAGCCAGAAGGGCTACGATGTGCTGCTGTTCACCGAGGACGTGGATGAGTTCATCCCCCAGACTCTGGTGACCTATATGGAGAAGTCCTTCTGCAACGCCTCCAGCGAGGATCTGGGCCTGCAGACCGAGGAGGAGAAGAAGGAGGCTCAGGAGAAGGCCGAGGAGCTGAAGGGCTTCCTGACCTTCGTGAAGGAGAGCCTGGGCGAGCAGGTGAAGGAGGTCAAGCTGTCCTCCAACCTGGGCACCCATCCCGTGTGCATGACCCCCGACGCGGGCATGAGCTTCGAAATGGAGAAGTATATGAAGCGGGTCAATCCGGAGTTTGCCTTCCCGGTGGGCCGCATCCTGGAGCTGAATCCGGACCACGAGGCGGTCCAGGCCATGCAGAAGGCCATGACCGAGGATCCCGTGAAGGCCAAGGACTATGCCCAGCTGCTGTGCTACCAGGCCCAGCTCATGGCGGAGCTGCCCCTGGAGGACCCCGTGGCCTACACGGAGCTGGTCTGCAAGCTGATGAAGTAAGCCGCCCCCCCGGCAAGACACCGAAATTGCGTGACACCGGACCGCTGCCTGTTGGGGAAATGATCGGTTGCGCTCCGAAGGTTGCTGTGAACGTACAAGGCTCCCTCTGATGAGGGAGCTGTCGCGAAGCGACTGAGGGAGAGAAAATGTTCCGTCTTTTCCCGTATTTGCAACGCGGGAAAAGGGCGCGGGCTGTAATTTTGACGCGGCCGCTTGCGTTTCGGGCTGTGCTGTGGTAAACTAAGTACCGAGAGAAAGGAAGGTGCTTTTTATGGCCTATTTATTTGACGAGGATTTGACCCTGGGGATTCTGTCCGGCCTGCTGACGGGCATTCCCTCCCTGCTGCTGGGAATCGCCTCCTATGTGCTGACGGCCCTGGCATTGTATGTGATCGCCCGCCGCCGGGGCCTGAATAAGCCCTGGCTGGCCTGGATCCCGGTGGTGAACTGCTGGATCCTGGGCTCGCTGTCGGATCAGTACCACTACGTGGTGAAGGGAGAGGACAAGTGCAAGCGCAAGGTCCTGCTGATCCTGAACCTGATCAACGCGGCCATCGGACTGATGATCACCATTCTGGGAACGGTGCTGCTGGTTCAGATCATCTCTGGCGCCGCCCATGGTGCCGGAAGCGCCGCCATGATGGAAATGGTCATGGGACCTCTGGTGGGGATGATGGGACTGTGCCTGCCCCTGGTGGGAGTCGCCATTGCCATCCTGATCATCCGGTATATGGCCCTGTACGATCTGTATAAGTCCATGGACCCCAGCAACTGCGTGCTGTTTCTGGTGCTGAGCATCCTGGTGAGCGTGACGGAGCCCTTCTTCCTGTTCTTTAACCGGGACAAGGACCTGGGCATGCCCCCCAGACGGGATACCTGCGCGGATATCCCCCTGTCGGAGCCGCCTCAGGAGAATGATGGCAAGGATTATCTGTAAGAAGCCTGAAAAAAGAGCATTCGTATGTGCAGTCATACGGATGCTCTTTTTATGGTTTCCCGGACAACGGCGGGAGCCGTATGTTTTTTCGGATGGGCTTGTGGGGGTTACCCGGCAGACCGATCAATGGGGGGTTGTTAGGATGGTGCAACGCAATACCTTCCCCCGGGGGGAAGGGGGACCGCGAAGCGGTGGATGAGGAATGGCGACACCTAGCCATTCGTAATGCAGTCAATTTAAACGATACAACCTTTTCCAATGTACCTTTTTAACGAAATGCATACAAATATGGAACATATCGCCGTTCCTCATCCGCCCCAGTGTGCGCACTGGGGCACCTTCCTTTTCAGAATTCCGATCAATAAGGGAAGTTACCGGAGGGTCACCTTGCCGGTGCATTCCATGACCGTGTCTCCCAGCACCACCTCGCCCACGGAATCCACCAGGATCTCGCCGGAGCGGGGATTTTTGATGGAGTCCACATGGCCCAGGATGGTGGCTTCCACGTCGGAATATTCAAAGGCCAGGTCGGTGCCCTCCATGGTGCAGTTCACCAACCGCAGATCCTTGCAGTAGCACAGGGGCTGGGTGCCGATGATTTTGCAGTTCACCAGGGTCAGACCCTCGGAGAACCAGCCCAGGTATTCTCCCTTGACCACGCTGTCGTATACGGTGACGTTTTTGCTGTGCCAGAAGGCGTCCTTGGTGTCCAGGCAGGAGTCCCGGATGGTCAGGTTTTCCATATACTGGAAGGAATACTTGCCGCTCATTTTCACCCGGTCCAGTGTCACGTCCCGGCTGTCCAGGAACAGATACTGGGCGTTGAGCGCGCTGTCGGCCACCTGGATCCCCTGGCTCTTCCAGCCGAATTCCTCGGAGTCAATGGTGCAGTTGGACAGCTGGATGTTCCGGCACTCCCGGAGGGCCTTGATGCTGCGGATATCGCTGTCGGTGATGACGCCGTCTCTGGCGTACCAGATGGGAGCCCGGGACAGCTCGTCCATTTTCGAATCGTGGAGGCGGAAGAGCGCCACGTGCCAGAGGGGATACCGCAGGGAGAAGCTGCAGTTTTCCAGCCGGATGTCCCGGGCCTCCTTCAGCACGGACTCCCCGTCGGCGGGACCGGCGAACACGCAGTCGATGATGTCGGCGTTCTGCAGGTGATACAGGGATCGTTCGGCGTCGAACTGCTTTCTGAGGATCTCTTGTCTCATATCTGTAAAGCTCCTTAAGCGTTTTTTTGATGGCCTTCCCGGCAGGCATCATTATACGGAAGTCCCATGGGAAAATCAAGATGTGTTTTCGCTATAGACAGTGGGGAAAACCCGGTGTATAATGGACAAAAACGACAAAAAGGAGCGGTTTTATGGTTTATTTTGCGGAATACACCTCGCCCCTGGGCCCGCTTTTGCTGCTCAGCGACGGCGAGGCCCTGACGGGGCTGCGGATGGAGCCTTCAATTCCCGCCGGAGCGGTTCCCGGAGAAAACTGCCCGGTGCTGCTGGCGGCGCGGGCGTGGCTGGAGGATTACTTCCGGGGCGGGGATCCGGAGGTGAGCTTCCCCCTGGCGCCGGAGGGGACAGCCTTCCAGAGAACGGTATGGAACCTACTGCTTCAGATCCCCAGGGGGCACACCCGGACCTACGGCGAGCTTGCCCGGGAAATGGCCGCCCTGCTGGGAAAGAAAACCATGTCCGCCCAGGCCGTGGGCCAGGCGGTGGGACACAATCCCATCGGCATCCTCATCCCCTGCCACCGGGTAGTGGGAGCCGGAGGCCGCCTGACGGGCTACGCCTGGGGGCTGGAGAAAAAGCAGTGGCTTCTCAGCCATGAAAACGCCGAAAATGTCCCGGCGGGGGCAATGTCATCAACTTAAGCATCGACCACCGCGCCGTAGGGGGCGATGCCCACATCGCCCCGCGGGGAATGGTATCCTTTTGGTACCACACTGCCGCAGGGCGGCGGGGATAAAAAACGTACCGGGGAACCGTTTATCGTTCTCTCACAGCAAATCTCCACGGTTCCCCGCGTCCGTCACGGCGTAAAACGTGCTACATCCCTTGTGTAAAGGGAGTCTTTGGTGCTGCGCAAAATCGCAGATCGCACAGTATACCGAAAGGTGGATAGAAGTGCCCCTTTATCAGTTCGACAAATTGGTGTTTGTATAGACGACGGAATAATACCTTCCCCCGGGGGGAAGGGGGACCGCGAAGCGGTGGATGAGGAATGGCGACACCTTGCCACTCGCAATGCAGTTAATTCGAACGGTACAAACTTTCCCAATATACCTTTTTAACGAAGTGCATACAAATATGGAACATATCGCCGTTCCTCATCCGCCCCAGTGTGCGCACTGGGGCACCTTCATGCAAGAACAGTTCCGGCAGACATTACTGCTGAAACGGCTTTACGAACACCCGCCATTTCCCGGCGGGGGAGAAAAAATGTACCGGGGAACCATCCTTTACGGACGGTTCCCCGGTGTGTTTTTGGAAATGATTCCTCGTAGGTGGCGGCCAGGTCCTCAGCAGGCCGTCATTCGCGCATGGGTGCTGCGTATATCCGGTTGGCCATGGCGCAGCCCGAAGGTCAGCGGCAATCGCTTCTTGCATCCTCTTTTACGTATTCGGCAATATCCGAAAGGGAACAGTCCAGAGCGGCGCAGAGCTTGCTCAGGGTTTTGGTTTCCACATTGTCGTTTTCTTTCAGCCGCCGGATGGTTTTCCGGTCAATTCCGCATTTTTCCCGGAGCCAATAGGTGCTGACTCCTTTTTTCTTCATGGTTTCCCAAAGTTTATCGAATACAATCATCCACGTTGCCCCCCTGTCTTGACATTTGTCATTATGGGGGTTATAATCCACATAATTAAGGGGATATAATCCCCCTATCCGGTGAAAAAAGGGTGGAGCTATGGAAAAGAAAAAACGGATGCTTGCGGTTGCCGTAACGACACGGGAAACAATGGACGACTGCGTTATTGAGGAAATCCCCGTGTTTTGTATTGAAAATCCCCTTTATTCGACGCTTTGTGGAGAACTGGGGACAATGGAATCCCTGAAGGACTATGACATAACGGACTACAAGAACAAGCAGGTGGCAGTTTTGCGCAAGAGGAGGGGAAAACGAATCTTTCGCGAGGATGCGTATGAGCTTTTCTACGCGCCTCTCCAGTGGGAAGGGTGGACCTCATAGCGCCTGCCTGGGCAAAAGGATACCGGGGAACCATCCTTTACGGACGGTTCCCCGGTGTGTTTTTGGAAATTATTCCTCGTAGGTGGCGGCCAGGTCTTCGTAGTAGGCCATCATTTCCTCTTCGGTGTCGAAGTTGGCCACGTACATCTGGTTGGCCATGGCGCCGGAGAGGGCCTCGGGAATGCGGCCCCACATGACCATCTTGGGGCCGTACTTCAGCATGACCTCGTAGTCGTCCAGCTTGTAGTGCTTGCCATCCCGGCGGCCGAAGAAGGCGCAGTAGTGGTGGTTGCCGGTGCCCTTGGTGTTGGTGTCAAAGGCCACCATGTCGGCCCAGATCTTGTAGACGTCGGTCTCCTGGGAGTAGTTGTACATCTCGGGGGTGAAGCCGCCGGCGGGACGCATGTTGACCTCCAGGCCCAGCACGTCGCCCTTCTTGCCCAGACCCTCCTGGTCGTCGTTGAGGATGAAGAACTCCAGGTGGATGAAGCGGCTCTTGACGCCGAAGGACTTCACGGTCCGCAATCCGGCGTCCCGGATCTTGTCGGGCAGGTCCTTGACCAGGTAGTAGACGGAGTCGCCGCCGTTGTTGACGATGTCCATCAGGGACAGGGGGGTGATGTTGCCGGACTCGAACAGAGGCTCGCCCTTGGAGTCGATGATGGCATCGTAGGTCTGGACATAGCCGTTGACGAACTCCTCCATGATGTAGATGTTGTCGTCCTTGGAGTCCATGAACCACTGCAGGTCCTCGTCGCAGGTCAGCTTGTAGGTGTTGTTGGCGCCGACGCCGTTGTCGGGCTTGACGACCACGGGATAGCCCACGGTGTGGGCGAACTCCAGAGCGTCGTCATAGCCATCCACCAGGTGGTAGCGGGCGGTGGGCAGACCGGCCTTGGCGTAGTATTCCTTCATGGCGGACTTGAACTTGATCTTGGCCATGTCCTCGTTCTTGGGGCCGGTGCAGATGTTGAACTCCGTCCGCAGGGCCGCGTCCCGCATGAGCCAGTACTCGTTGTTGCTCTCCAGCCAGTCGATCTTGCCGTACTTGAAGGTGAAGAAGGCCACGGCCTTGAAGACCTCGTCGTAGTTTTCCAGGCTGGAAACCTTGTAGTACTCGTGCAGGGAGTCCTTCAGCTCCTGCATCAGCTCGTTGTAGGGGCAGTCGCCGATGCCCAGGACCCGCATACCGTTGTTCTTCAGCTCACGGCAGAATTTCCAGTAGGTCAGGGGGAAGTTGGGGGAAATAAAGATGAAGTTTTTCATTTTTGCTCTCTCCTTCTATATGATTGTAAGATATCAGATATGGGATAAACGATTGGGCCGCGGAGGGGAAAGGTCGGAAACAGGATCGTTTCGCTGGTACCCCTGCGAGGATCGCCACTACTAGCGCGTTAATGCCAAAGCTTTATGTTTTCGTAGGGCGGGGTCATGACCCCGCCGACCCGCTGTAGGTTTTAACCAGTTTGTTGAATGGGAAATGTCCTGCCCACATCATAGGCTTGTACGAATTCGCCGGCAGCATTCCTGTTTTGGGGATGGAACTGCGCAGGAGGGTGAATCAGCCCCTACAGCCGGAGGGTACCCTGTACCATTCAACCAGCCGCTCAATCATTGCTACCTGGTCGGCGGGGTCATAACCCCGCCCTACGCGGGGGAGCGCCTTCGGCGACGGGCGACCGCAAGGGTGGTGCCCGCGCAGCGAATCAAAAATCTCCATGATTGCCGGTGGCAATCATACCTTAATTTATGCCCCTACGCGGGGGAGCGGGGTGGATACTCAGTCCAGGAACCAGGGGACGTAGGTTTCCACCATCTTATACCACCAGGGCCAGTCGTGGTTGACATCCAGGCCCCAGTATTCGAAGCGGGTGTGGATGCCCTTTTGGCAGCAGACGGTGTCCAGCCAGCGGGTGGATTCCAGCAGCGGCTCCTCCCAGGCGCCCTGGCCGCAGACGATCAGGCTCTTCTGGCTGTTGTAGAGGTCCTTGTAGAAGTGTCCGTCGGGCAGGTTCTGCAGGTACAGGCAGGGGCAGTTGTTGTAGACCAGGTCGTCGCAGTAGCTGCCGAAGAACTCCTTGTTGTCGTACAGGCCGGAGATGGCGAAGCAGCTGTCGAAGAGGTCGGGACGGCGGTAGTACAGGTTGGCCGCGTGCATGGCGCCCATGGAGCAGCCGAAGGTCAGGATGCCCTGGTCATAGCCGTTGGCGAGACCCGCCTCATGACGGATGGTGGGGACCATCTCGTTTACCACATAGTTATACCAGCGCTCGTGGTTCTCGATGCGCCAGCGGTTG
The DNA here is from genome assembly GCA_004562395.1 of bacterium. Lineage (GTDB taxonomy): Bacteria > Bacillota > Clostridia > Oscillospirales > Oscillospiraceae > Faecousia. The sequence goes on from SFQY01000027.1 coordinate 21,989, forward strand.
TCGGCGCCCTTGGCGGCCCAGGCCTCGTTGTCGATGGTGTCGATGGAGAAGACCATGCACCGGCCCTCCTCGATCCACTTTGCCCAGTAGTCCACCATGTGGAAGGACTCAAAGTCCCAGAACCGGCCCGCCTGGCAGGGGATGAACATCACCGGCTTGCCGCTGTGGCCGTAGACCTTGAATTCCATCTCCCGGTTCAGGTAGCCGCTCCAATGCTTTTCGTAGCGAATTTCCATTCTATCTCTCCTCAAAATAATTTGTACAATCGTAGCTATTCAGTAGCCTCAATTTTCGGCCGTGAAAAATTCGGAAAACAGTAGAAAAACCAGGGGATTGCCACACCAGTGTGCGCACTGGTTCGCAATGACACGGGCGACTGAATAGTTACGTACAATCAAAGGCCCAGGCAGTCCATGAAAATGGGGACCTGCCTCTCCCAGGAGGCTTCCGAGTGGGTGCCCCCGGGGACGATGCGGAAGGCCAGATTCACCCGCTTGGTCAGCAGCAGGTGGGCCGTGGAAATGATGGACTCCGAGGTGGCGGCGTGGTTGAACATCTCATTTTCGCCGTAGTCCATATAGATCTGGGTGTCCCGGCGGATGTGGGCCCGGGCGATCATCTCCAGCACCTTTCCGGGGGCTACCCAGAGGCTGGGGGACAGGCAGGCGCCCCGCTGGAACACGTGGTTATAGGCCGTGGCGCCGTACAGGGCGATGAGTCCGCCCATGGAAGACCCGGCGATGATGGTGTTCTTCCGGTCGGGAAGGGTACGGTAGGTTTCGTCGATGTAGGGCTTCAGGGTTTTGACCATCCAGTGCAGCATCACGGAGCCCTTGCCCCGGATCCTGCCGTGTTCGGAATTTTCATAGGTGAAGGGGGCATACTCCACCAGCCGCCGGTTGCCGGAATGGTTGCACTCCACCGCCACGATGATCAGCTCCTTCCGGCTTTCCTCCATATACCGGGCCATGCCCCAGGATTTGCCGTAGGTGGCGTCTTCATCAAAAAACACGTTATGTCCGTCGAACATATACATAACGGGGTAACGCTTCTCATCGTCCTCCTCATAGGATTCCGGCAGGCAGACATACGCCCGCCGGGGCTGGTCACCGGACAGGGGGGGAATGGTGACATCCCATTTCAAGACCATTTCTTGTGTGCCTCCAATAGAATATACATTTTTATGCTTATCGGCTTTGACGCAGCGGATCGATCAAGTGGAATTTGTGGGGATGTACCGTAGGGCGGGGGCTCGCCCCCGCCGCTGGGTTCTGGTTTTGAACGGCTGCCATTCAACCAAAATATCCAAAATCGAAACGTTTCGGCGGGGGCGAGCCCCCGCCCTACGGTACATCCATAGCGACGGCACAAATCTACAAACACCAATTCACCGCTTTGCTGAGAAAAGTCGATAAGCAAATACAATTTTTGCAAGATGGAGTATAGTATAATTCCGAACGAATGGAATGTCAACAGCCTTTGGCCGAAAATGTGCTTTTCCACAAAAAACATCCGCCCATGACGGGCGGACAAGTGATGTTTCGCCATAACCGCTTATGAGCGGAACCGTCGGAAGAAAAAGCGGCCTATGGCTCAGATATCGGTGTGAAAAACCGGCCGGCGGTTTTCAAAGGTACAGACATAGCCGAAAATCTCCTTCAGAAGGCGGCAGGCTTCGGCAGAGTACTGGCCCACCCGGCTGCAGGTGTGGGCGTCGGAGCCGACGGTGACGATCCGGCCTCCCAGCTCCTGAAAGCGGCGGAAAATGTCCTCCGTGGGCAGGAAGCCGCCGCACCGGTCCAGGCCGCTGGTGTTCAGTTCCAGGCCCTTTCCCTTCCGGACCAGGATCCGGAGGATCTCGTCGATGATCTGCCGATGCTCCCGGTAGGGCAGGGGCCGGGGAGCGGGATGGCAGGGGGGCTTGCTGATGTAGGTCAGGTGGGCCAGCACGTCGAAATCCTCGTGGACCTGCACACAGGCCAGGGTCTCCTCCAGATACCGCCGCTCCGCCTGAAACACCGTTTTGTCCTGCCAGAAGGCCGGAAAGTACACGTCCAGGCCGTCCACGAAGTGAATGGAGCCCAGCACGAAGTCAAAGGGCCGCCGCTGCAGGTCCTGCCGGAACTGCTCCGTGTTGTCCCGGGTCATGCCGAATTCCATACCCCGGCGGATAATGAGCCCCGGCAAGGAAAGACCGTCGTACTCCGCGCCGTAGGCGGCGGTGTCGAAGGCCATGTCCGGAAGCTGGCCCAGGGGGTCGTAGTCGATGTGGTCCGTAAAGCAGATCTCCTTCAGCCCCGCCGCTGCAGCGGCCCGGGCCATGGCCTCTCCGGTATCGTGGCCGTCAAAGGATACTCTGGAATGAATGTGGAAGTCAAACATGCTCTCTTTCCTCCCAAAACAGGCGGAACGCCGTGGGCAGCGCCACCTGGGTGTTGACCTGTTCCTCCGTAAACCATTGGAAATCGCCGGCTGTTTCGGCCACCTCCAGGTAAATGCCCTTCATATTCCACTGAATGTGGGTGAAAATGTGCTTGCGGAATACCTCCCGCAGCAGCTCCCGGGGACGAAGTCCCATGCGCTCCACCTCCGCCAGGGCTTGGGCCGTGTCCGGGTGGCCGGGGATGTTGGGAAACTGCCACAGCCCCGCCAGCAGGCCCGTCTCCGGCCGCTTCTGCAGGGCGTACTGCCCGCCGCAGCGGAGGATGAACACCGTCCGGTCCTCCTGCCGCCGCTGCTTTTTGGGCGCTTTCACCGGCAGGCCTTCGGCGGTGCCGTGAGCGTATCCCAGGCAGACCTCCCGGCAGGGACACACGATGCATTCCGGCTTCCGGTTGGGGCCGCAGAGGGTAGCCCCCAGCTCCATCAGCGCCTGGGTGAAGTCTCCGGCCTCCTTAGGGTAGACCTGGGCCAGGGCATCGGTGACCTGCTGCCGGAAGGCCGGGGCGTCGATGGGGGAGGGGTCGTCCGTCAGGCGGGTGAAGAGGCGCAGCACGTTCCCGTCCACCGCCGGGGTGGGCAGGCCGTAGGCGATGGAGCAGATGGCCCCGGCGGTATAGGCCCCGATGCCCGGCAGCGCCAGCACCGCCTCGTAGGTCCGGGGAAACACCCCGCCGTGGCGGTCCATGATCTGCCGGGCCGCCTTTTTCAGATTCCGCACCCGGCTGTAGTAGCCAAGGCCCTCCCAGAGCTTGCGCAGGGTGTCGTCGTCACAGTCCGCCAGCTCCGCCACCGTGGGCAGGGCCGTGAGGAACCGGGCATAGTACCCCTTCACCGCCTCCACCCGGGTCTGCTGCAGCATGATCTCCGAAAGCCAGATGTGATAGGGCTCCCGATCCGCCCGCCAGGGCAGCTGCCGCCGGTTTTCCGCGTACCAGGGCAGCAGAAGAGACGGAAGCTTCGACAGAATGTCCCTGTTTTCCACTGCCCTCACACTCCCTTCCTCCGGATCCCCGAAAAATGAACAAGCCCATTTTACATGGGTGACGAACCAATGTCAAGCCCGCCGCCCCCGCAGAACCCAGGAAAAAAGTATGGAAAAACAGAAAAAAGGTCTTGCTTTTTTCGGAAAGGTATGGTATTATACATTGGCACTTGAGAGAAGTGTTATGCGCCAGTAGCTCAGTTGGATAGAGTGACTGACTACGAATCAGTAGGTCGGGGGTTCGAGTCCCTTCTGGCGTACCAACTAAAAAGCCCAGAATCGTCAAGATTCCGGGCTTTTTTCGTACTTTGACGGCAATTTTGAAAAGCGGGTGTTCTGAATTTTGGGCCAATTTTGGGCCAATTGCGAAATTTTGGGTCACCCAAGCTTCTTTTCGGAGCGGAAAATGGCATCCGCGATACGCTCCGCCGACTGGGTATCGGCCTGTTCAATCAGGTGTGAATAGATGTTCTGGGTGGTGCTAACCTGGGCATGTCCAAGCCGTTTGGAAATGCTAACCGGGTCTGCGCCGGAGAAATACAGGACAGAGGCCATGCTGTGGCGGAACTTGTGGGCGTGGATGTGCGGAAGGCCGTACTTCTTCTCAAATCTGGTAAGGTATCCGCTTAGTGTGTCAGGAGCCATGCACCCGCCACATTCACCGGTGAACACATATGGCGTTTCCTTCCAACGGTCACCCATTGCCAGCCGGGTTTCCAGCTGCCATAGCTTGTACTGCCGGAGCAGCTCCATGGTTTCCTTTGGAAGCTTGATTGTTCGCTCCGCTCCCGTCTTTGTGGTGGATTCATACACGCCCCTGTCTGGGGTGTACAGCAACGTTGTGTCAATGTGGATGGAAGAATCTGCCCAGTTGACGCGATCCCACTTTAGCCCTACGATTTCACCACGCCGACAACCGGTGATCATGAGCAAGTGAATAAGCATCTGTCATTTGACAGGCTCCTTTGCGGCAGCGTCACGAATGGCGATCAGTTCGGAGGTTTGGAATGTTCCAACCTCCGATTTTTCTTTTTGTGGCGGTGTTGCTCTCGACGCTGCATTGTACGACACCAGCATTTCCCGCTCAGCCTGTGCCAGAACGATGTGAATAAATCGGTGGTAAGCAAGGATGGAGGTGGAGGAAAGGGGTTCGTCCCGTTCGTCTGCGGTGAACAGATTCTCAAATGGGATTCCTGCGGCCATTGCGATCAGCTCCGCCTTTTCCTTTAGAATGGCTTCCCCCTTCCCGGCAGCGTTCACCGTGGATTCCGCCACACCGGCCAGCCTGGCCACCTTCGCCATAGACAGCTTCTTTTCTTTCAGAGCTGCCCGAAAATCTGCCTTTGGAACGGCACGGGCGGCAGTCTCCCGGATGCCGGATTCTGCAAGGTTCTGATAGAAGCGGTTCAGATGCACGGCACGGATATCCTGCACCGCCATGTGTCCGATTGCCCGATTTGTCCGCTCAAGCAACTGCCGATAGCCCGCCACAGTGCGGTGCTTTGTGCCGGTGCGCTCCTTCAGATCGATTACATAGGTGGCGTACTCTGCGAAGGTCTGCCGGTTATCCAAAGCAAAGCCCTGCTCAATACTGCGCTCAAAGTCCGCCGCTGCCCTCTGTACGGCCTTTTCTGTCTGCCGGGCAGTCATGCCGGGTTCTGGCTTGTAGGTCATTCGGTGGCGGATACGCTTCCCTGCGGTATCAAAGCCGCCGGATACGGTGATACGGTATGAAACACCAGTTTTGCCCGTGATTTTCTCAATTGTTGCCAATGTTGTCACCTTCATTTGCTTTTCGAGAATGCGGAAACCTTTGCACCCTTGAATTACGTTCTTCTTGAAATTTAAGGGAAGATTCAGCGTATTCAAGAAGGTCCCGCTGGAAATACCTGCTTAATTTCAGAAAAATGTCTGCCAGTCGCCTGATTTCTTCTTTCTCTTCGTCGGTTGGATGCGATGAAGAGTCTTTATCTGCTCCAACATTACAAATTGTGTCAATCCATGCGTTAATTGCATTCAAACGCGTGTCAATATCGCTATAATCGTCGCTATCGAAATGTTGAGAACCAATAATCAAGTTGAAAATTTCTTCAGGACTTGCATCAAGGGCTTTTGCTATCTCAGATATTTGCTCCAACCGCGGTTGCCGTTGATCTTTCTCATATCTGCTGACAGCCGCTTTTGTGGTGTTAAGTTTTTGGGCCAACTGTTCTTGAGTCATTCCACGCCTGACGCGCAACGTTTTAATCTGCTCACCCAAAGATGGCATAAATATCACCTCGATAAAAGTATACAACGTTGTATCCACTTTGTCAACTCTATACGCGAATTTTACTGAATCACATTGACAAGTCACCGATTTGGTGATATAATGTAATCACCAAATCGGTGATAATTGGTTACCGTTGCGGAGATAGGAGGCTAAAATGAAACTGAACGTAACGAAAGTTCTGCTGATCCTGGCGGAACAGGGAATCACAAAGGCCGAGCTGGCAGCCAGAAGCGGCGTTTCCCGTCAGCAAATCAGCACAATTATTGGACGCGGATCATGCGCGCCAAAGACTGCTGGAAAAATTGCAGTCGGATTGGGGGTATCTGTTTCCGAGATTGTTATGGGGGTGTGACGATTGCCGGATGTATTGACGATACGCGAAGCCGTACAAAGGGCGAAGGCTGACGGCATTCCTGTTTCGGAGTATACCCTCCGCCAATGGGTGAAAACCGGTGCAATACCAACGCGGAAGGTCGGGAAAAAGGCGCTTCTGTTCTACCCTATTTTGGTGCGGTTCCTGCAATGTGAGGACGGATGCGACAATCCACCCGACACCGTGATTCCCGGCCCCGGCATTCGCCGAATCAGTGTGAGGTGATGCCATGTGCCGGTATTGAGGCAACACCATGCGAGGGATTTCACAACGATTCCGAACGCGCTTCTGCAGGACCAACGGCTTTCTTGCCGTGACCGTGGGCTTTTGGTATGGATGCTATCGAAGCCGCCGGACTGGGAATTCTCTAAGCTTTCCATCGTAGACGAATTAAAGCTTGACGGTGAGAGTTCCATAAAGTCTGGAATCAAGAATCTGAAAGCTACTGGGTATCTGGAAATACGACAGGAGCGGATAAAGGGCAAGGTGTCCCGGAGCGTATGGACTGTATCAGATACGCCGCAGGGCTGTTTCAACCCTACGGCCTTACCGCAGGGTCGTTTTCCATCCATGGAAAACAGCCCCTATACAAAAGAAAGAATAAACAAAAGAAAGAAAGCTGCGCCCGCCTTTGAGGGCGGGACACAGCTTCCTGATGGAATTTTCTTTGACAGCGAATCAGGCGAGTTCCGCAGAAAGGGGAACGCATGACGGAAACAGTGAATAGCGAGGCCTTTTTAGCAGGCGCACTGCTGATTGACGGAACACAAGTGGTGCCGGCAATCAGAGGAATCGTCACTCGTGAAGACTTCCATGTGGAAGCCTACGGTGCAATCTTCGCCGCTTCGCTCGCCTTGGCGGAAGACGATGAAACCATTGACCCGGTTTCCATCCAGCACAGGGCAAAGCGTGACGGGGTCGATTTGTCGAATGACCTACTTTGCGAACTAATGGCTACCGTTCCAACGGCGGCGAACTGTGTGGAATACGCCAACCGGGTGGCGGAGGATGCCCGTACACGCAGAGTCAAAGAGCTGGCGGCCCAGATACAGGAGGACGCAGCATCAACCGCTGATGAATTGCTTGCGACTCTGCAAAGGGAATTCGAAGCAATTCGAGGCAGCAATTTCCAGCGTGGTTTGCTTGCCCCTGCGGATACACTGCGGAGATTCAACGACCACGTTGTAGAAGCCGGAGAAGGTAGGTGCAATTTCATCCCATCGGGTTTCAAAAAGCTGGATCAGATTCTCGGCGGCGGTTTCATCCGGGGCGGGCTGTACATACTGGGCGCTCGTCCTGCAGTTGGAAAAACTTCGTTTGCTGTTAACCTGGCGGACAACGTTGCCGGAAACGTCCTGTTCGTCTCCCTGGAAATGCCCCCGGAACAAGTCATTGCAAAGCGTGTTTCCCGCCTCACTGGCCTACCATCTGCAAAGCTATTGAGCGGCAGAGTGTCAAATTCCGACTGGGTCGAGATTGCCAGGGCCACAAGCGCCCTATCAGAGATGGGCGTTTTCCTGAACAGTCGCTACGACTTGACGGTTCAGCAGATCCAGCTTCTGGCCCAGACTGTTCCGGAATTGAAGGCCGTTATCATCGACTACCTCGGGCTAATCCAGCCCGCCACCCGTGGCGGATCATCGTATGAGAATACGACGGCAATCAGCCGAGAGCTAAAACGCCTGGCGCTTTCGCTCAACGTTCCTGTGATCAGCCTTTGCCAGCTCTCCCGGTCTGTAGAAAAGCGAGCAGACAAGCGGCCTATGCTCTCAGACCTGCGTGACTCCGGAGCTATCGAGCAAGACGCAGACGCGGTTATGTTTCTGTATCGTCCGGACATCTACGCAAGTGGGCCAGTGGATGGACAACCGTCATTTGTGCAGCTGGATGTTGCGAAGAACCGCCACGGGATGACGGGCACAGATGAATTTTCATTCTGGATGAAATCCAGCACTTTCAAAGAAATAACGCAAAATAAATAACGCCGGAGCCACGAGCCAGAGCGACCAAAGAATTGGGAGCTTTGGCTTTTTTCAGTCCAAGCCCCCACAAAGGATGGACTGAAAATGTCAAAATCGACTCAAAAGATGACTCAATACGAGGTCGAAAAAAAGAAGCTCGCAGAAGCAAGGCTTTCTGCTGCTGAGTATGAAAAAGCTGTAAGGGCTCTTTGCAAGAAACTCAAGATTTAGGAGGAGATTGGGAAATGAAAAATTTTGATTACACCATTGAAAAGAAATTCGGAACTGTGAGTAACGCCGGTGCGCTGCCTCTCGAACTGAATCTGATTTCCTATAACGGAGCAGCGGCCCGGTACGATTTGCGGAAGTGGCGCGAGACGAACGGACAGCGGAAAATGCAGAAGGGCCTCACAATGACCCGGCAGGAGCTTCTCGACCTGCGGGAGTTCCTCAACGGCCTGGAGGATATCTGATGGACGAGAGAATCACCCGAGGCCGGGCAATCAGGCTCAAATGTCTGGATTGCTGCTGTGGGATCAGTGCAGAGGTTCGCCGCTGCTCCGTCACAAGCTGCCCTCTTTGGCGGTTCCGAACAGGGAAGGAGGTGCGGAAGACAGATGCGAACAGCTCCGCCACAGCCCCAGCGGGAGAACGCCATGCGTGAAACCGTCATTTGCTGCGTCATTCAAAAACTGCGCCGAATGAACCTCAGCCAGCTTCGGGAGGCTTTAAGCGCAGCAACGGCGATCATCGATCGTGATAAACGTCCCCCCCATGCAGGCCAGACCGTGCGTGGTGTGCATCAGTCCAGCAAAACGGACATTTCAAAAATCACGCCGTAGCGCACGATTTCCGGCCACAAATAAAAGGACGTGATTTCATACCACCCCAGAAAAGAAAATTCGAAAAACGCCACTACGCCCACAGTTTCCAGCGCGAGAAAGGATTCTGAATGGACAAATGCGCAGAGTAAAATGCATTGAAAATCAGATTTGAGCGTTTTTTTCGGCCTGGTAATTCCGGCGATCATGGAGCCGCCGGAACGGCGAGAATTAGAACGTGTGTTCTATTACGTCGTGTAAGGCCGTAGGCGGCTTTCTAAGCGGAGAAAAAACAGGTGGTATCATTTCATTACCGCGCACAGAAAAAATAAAAAACGCACAGTACGGTGGCGTTTTTCAGCGTCAGAATGAATGAGGGGTGATTGTTCCTCCAAACCACAATGTTTGCTCCCGAAATTTTTTAAGCCGGGAAATGCGAAAGCACCCCGGCTCTTTTTCCGCCACCCCCACCACGACATGAAACAGTGCTTTCGAAAAATCGGAAAAGGTGGATGTGTCGTATATATGTATACATGTATTTGCGCCCCCGCCCGTTTTTCCGCTACCCCCGGGGGTGCCTTTCAAGCGATGTCGGTCATTGATAGGCCCATCAAAAAAACCTGGGCCTCCCTTATTGGCACATGGCAGGCTCCAGGCCGCCGCCACACTTATTGTTGACATTTGGCGAAATGTGGGTTATGCTGTCGGTGGTGCTGCTGTCATGGCTGCACCGGGCACTGCACAACGGCAGGCGGTTAGCCACACCACCCGAAAGGGGGTGAGGCCATGCCTATTACATTGACCTTTCACGTCCTGCGATGGACTGTGACGATCAGAGTAAAAAGCAGAAACCGCCACTCGGCCAAGTGACGGTTTCAAGGCTTTAGCTTTGTAACTCAAACTTACCCGGGCTGACCGCTTGTCGCAGTGCCCTTTGTATTATCAGTATAGCGCAATCCCAGCGCATTGTCAATGCTCCCGCCACCACGGCGGGACTTTTTTATTCTGTGGCGGCGTTATCCCGCTTCATTGTCTCAGATATGGCCCGGTTAATAAAGGCGTTCAGGCTTTCGCCCTGGGCCTCTGCGTGGGATTTTATAATCTCCTTCTGCCCCTTTGGGATTCTGGCTTTTAGTTCATCGTAATTCTCCTTCATGTATTTAGAAACAGCTTTTTGCTGCGCTTTCGATACCGGCATGCATGCACCCCCTTCCCTTTTGCTTATAATATACCACAAAATAATATCGGGTACAATATAGAAAATGCACATATTGGGTACAATATATTTGTGCAATATCCCGTCTTGATATATCGTGCCCGATATATTATAATGAAGCCATGAACAGGAGATAACAGAGGCCACCCGGTAAGCGACTCCTTTCAAACGCTACAACATGGGTGAAAAGAAAAGTCCTCCCGTCAAGCCGACCAAAGCACACGGGAGGACACCACCACAGAGGGGCACGGTTATTATAGCACACCCCTCCACGAAATTCAAGGAGGAAAACACATGAGCATGAACGAACTGGAAGCCAAGGTTGCAGAGCTGCGGGAACTTCGCCGGATGGCTGACGAACTGGCCGCAGAGATCACCACCGCCGAGGATGAGCTGAAAGCCTACATGACCGCAAACAACGCCGACGAGCTGCACGGCCCCAACTTCAAAATCACCTGGCGGGAGGTCACCAGCAGCCGCCTGGACAGCAAGGCCCTTAAGGCAGCGGCCCCGGAGTTGTGCGCACGGTTCACCAAGCAGACCACAACCCGCCGCTTCATCATCGCCTGACAACCTCCGGGGGAGGGGCAACCCTCCCCCGAAAGAATCCCAACACAAATTCAACCACAGAAGGAGAGAAACGCATGATCGAACATACCCTTAACCGGCAACAGGCCGATGAACTTTTTGCCCGTGAAGCATTCCTATTTGGCGAGAGCAACGGCATTCCAGAATACAGGATCGTTGAACTGTTCGGAGAATGGGCCGCTGCATTCATCGAAAGGAATATCCACCACAACGGCTATCTGGACGGCGTAGAGGATTGGAACGGCTGGGGCGACAGCAGCGCAGAAAGGCCTATACTGCGCATCCTGTACCGCGAAGGGCTCTACAAGCTGGTAACCGAGCATAACTACCTTCTGTCGCTTGCAGGTCACAGATCAAGCGCGGCGGGCCGTATGGTGGATGCCCAATGGAAGCGCAGGCACGAGGAGCTGGCGGCCGCAGAAGCCGAGGAGGAGCGCAAGAGGCAGGAGCGAAAGGCCAAGAGAGCCGCCGCCAGAAAGGCCAAGGAAGAAGCCTATAAGAAAGGACAGGAGGCGACCGGTAATGTTTGAAGGAATGAGCGACTCCCAGATCATTGAGTACGCCGGGACCATGATAGGCGAAGTCGTGGACGCGCTCAATGTTTTTTCTGATCGCATGGATGACGAGTTTATAAGTATGCGCGGATTCATCCCGGAGCAGTACATGAAACACGTTCGAGGAGAGTATAACATGAACGCCTCAGTTTTGAACCTCGCTGTTTACCGGCTTGAGAGTATCAAAAGAAATCTGACAGAACAGGCAGAGCGGCGCCTCAGACGTGAGAGGCCCACAGCGGACGAATAAAAACCCCCGCCACGACTCCGGGTTGGAGTGTGGCGGGGACGCTTTTTGCAAACAAAGGTTTTTATTAAAAACGCTTATAGCAAAAACGCGGAGCAGAAAATTTTGGGCCAATTTTGGGTCACAACCTTCATTATGGCACAAATTGAAGCGGTACGAAACATTATAGAGTTTACAACAAAAAAGCAATAAATCGAATATTTTTAAACATAAAAATACGGCACTTTACATTATGTACCGGACTACGAATCAGTAGGTCGGGGGTTCGAGTCCCTTCTGGCGTACCATGGCGAGTGTTCTTATAGCATTTGAAAGGCTGTAAGAACACTCGCCTTTCTTTATGTGTCATATAGGGCCCGGCGGAAAATTTTGTGTAAGCGTTTTTCGACAAAATCAAGAATATCACATTATCAATGTGCATGATTGGGGCTTATTCCCCTTGGCTACCGCT
>SFQY01000082.1 GCA_004562395.1 bacterium
GCCGGGAGCCGGGAATCCCACGGAAAAAAGGGGTATTTTCCCGCCCCCGTCATCAGAAGAGAGGAAGATCGATATGAATAAAACCGAGCTGATTGCCGCCGCCGCCGAAAGCGCCGGCTTAACCAAAAAGGATACCGAGCGGGTGCTGAACGCCGTGATCGATACCGTCACCGCCGCCCTGGTAAAGGGGGAAAAGGTCCAGCTTTCCGGCTTTGGCTCCTTTGAGACCAGGGTTCGGGAGGCCCGCATCGGCCGCAATCCCCACACCAAGGAAGCCGTTGCCATCCCCGCCACCCGGGTCCCCGCCTTCAAGGCCAGCAAGGCTCTGAAGGACAACGTTGCCAAATAACCTATGCGGCTGGACAAGTTTTTGAAGGTCTCCCGGCTGATCAAGCGCCGCACCGTCGCCAACGAAGCCTGCGACAACGGCCGCATCAGTGTCAACGGCCGGGTAGTAAAGGCCAGCTACGATGTGAAGGTCGGCGACCGGATCGAAATCTCCATGGGCGCCCGGACGGTTGCCGTAGAGGTGACCCAGGTAGCCGAGACCGTCCGCAAGGATGACGCCGCCGGGATGTACAAGGAAGTATAACAAAACTCTGCCATTTCCCTTTTGGGCGATGGCAGAGTTTTTTTGATCGAAAGGGCGCCTTATCCGGCGTATCTGGGCTCACAGGTCAGGTTCACGCCCAGGCGCTTGAAGGTCTTCTCATCCACGGGGGACAGGATCACAGAAGAATGGACATCACAGCCCCGGAGCTTGCTCAGCTGCTCCATGGCGTACTCGGCCATGGGATTGGTTGCCGCGCTGATGGACAGGGCAATCAGGGTTTCATCGGTATGGAGCCGGGGGTTCCGGTTGCCCAGATGGTCCACCTTCAGGTGCTGGATGGGATCCAGAGCCACGGGAGAGATCAGATGCAGATCGTCGGGCATACCCCCCAGCTTCTTCAGTGCGTTGAGCAGCAGCGCCGAGGAAGCGCCCAGCAGATCGGAGGTCTTGCCGGTGACGATGGTCCCATCGGGCAGCTCCATGGCGGCAGCGGGATTGCCCGTCTGCTCTGCCCGGTCCAGGGCGGCTGCCACCACCTTCCGTTGGGCAGTGGTGACCCCGACCTTCTTCATCAGCAGCTCCAGCTTCCGGACCGCTTCGTCGCCGCCCTTGCCCTGTTTCTGCTCACACATGGCCACATAGTAACGGCGGATGATCTCCTGCCGGGAGGCGTCCCGGGCCGCTTCGTCGTCGATGATGCAGTTGCCCACCATGTTGACGCCCATGTCCGTGGGGGACTTATAGGGGCAGACGCCCATGATCTTCTCAAAGATCGCCACCAGCACCGGGAAAGCCTCCACATCCCGGTTGTAGTTCACGGTGGTCACACCGTAGGCCTCCAGATGGAACGGGTCGATCATGTTCACATCGTTCAGATCCGCGGTGGCCGCCTCGTAGGCAAGATTCACCGGATGGTTCAGAGGCAGGTTCCAGATGGGGAAGGTTTCAAACTTGGCATAGCCCGCGGTGTTGCCCCGCTCATGCTCGTGATAGAGCTGGCTCAGACAGGTGGCCAGCTTGCCGCTGCCGGGGCCGGGCGCGGTAACCACCACCAGAGACCGGGTAGTCTCAATATATTCGTTTCTTCCGAACCCCTGGTCGCTGACAATGAGGGCCGTATCAGACGGATAACCGGGGATCTCAAAGTGATGATAGACCCGGATGCCCATTCCCTCCAGCCGCGCCTGAAAGGCCTTCGCCAGGGCCTGCCCGTGAAACCGGGTCATCACGACACTGGAAACATACAGGCCAAAGCTGCGGAAAATATCGATCAGCCGGATCACATCCCGGTCATAGGTGATGCCCAGATCCCCCCGGACCTTGTTCTTCTCGATGTCGTTGGCGTTGATGGCAATGACCATCTCCACCTGATCCTTCAGCTGCAGCAGCATCCGCAGCTTGCTGTCCGGCTGAAAGCCCGGCAGTACCCGGGACGCGTGATTGTCATCATACAGCTTTCCGCCAAATTCCAGATACAGCTTCCCGCCAAACTGGGCAATCCGCTCCCGGATGTGGGCGGACTGGGTCTGCAGGTATTTTTCATTGTCAAATGCCGGTTTCACCATATTCCCTCGCCTCTTTCACTAAAATCACTGCTCTTTATTATAATGGAGACGGTTGGAAATAGCAAGGACTTTCTTTCTCCCGGTGGCAGGAACCGCACCGTTCGGTTAAGGATTCCACCCCCCGTGAAAGAAAGGAAAATGATCGTTTAGCGTTGGTTGGTTGCACTGGCGCTTACGTCGCCCATAGCTTCCCCCGGGGGGAAGCTGTCATGAAAATCCGCTCTTCGGAACGGATTTTCATGACTGATGAGGAACGGCGATATGTTCCGAATTTATATGCAGCTCGTTAAAAAGGTACATTGGAAAAGGCTGTACGGTTTCATTTAACTGCATTGCGAATGGTAAGATGTCGCCGTTCCTCATCCGCCCCAGTGTGCGCACTGGGGCACCTTCCCCCCGGGGGAAGGTATTGCCCACTGCACAGC
>SFQY01000028.1 GCA_004562395.1 bacterium
TGACGGCCTACGGCGAAAATCCGAATTTTGGTGTGTATATTACCGGCAGTGGATTTGAAATGAGTGATGGAAGCAACTATGTATTGAAAGACAGCCAGTTGAAAGTCTATTTCCATGGGTACGAGTTAGATGATTCGCTTATTTCAGGGACTTCCCAGGGCCTTTATCAGGATTCGGAGCTAACTATGCCTGTGACGGAGGATCCGGCTGGCGGCGGAACCTTTTATTTCAAATACCAAATACAGAATGGCGATCCCGAAGCTTTGATGGAACTGTATAATGCCCTGAATGCTTCTTCCAATTGTTCTCTGGTGATCCCCGGCTTTACAGCTTCCTTTGTCGGTTGTCGTGACCTTCGTGAGGAAACAACGGGGGATACTTATATGAATATTATCTTTCAGGTAACCAAAATACATGAACACCGCTGGCATTACGAGAAGACAGCAGATAATAGCCTGACGGTTATTTGCAAAAACTCAGGCTGCCCCATCGGGGAAGTGGGAGTGACCATCGATGCCCATTCCGTCACCCTTCCGGACAGCCCCTTCAACGCCCAGCTAAAACTCGAGGGAGATGCCAAGGAGGTATTCTCCTACGGTGATATTGAATACAAGTACGAGGATCCCGGTACCGGATGGGAAGAGGTCGACCCCGACACCTTTACCCCCAAAGCGGGCCGTTATCAGGCCGGTATTTTGATTTACGGTCTTCCCGGGAACGGGGGTGTCGCTGCCAGAGCCGTGGGCAACGAGGACGGCTTTGGTCAGGGCGAAGCGAGTGTCTATCTGTTTGTGAAGTACAACGCCGTTGACCCTGCCGTCACCGCCCAGACCGGCGACAACCGCCCCATCGAACTCATGATGATCAGCGCGGCAGTCTTCTCCGCCCTGGCCGCCGCCGCCTTCATCCTTGACCACAAGCGCAGAAACGCCTCCCTCTGATGAGGGAGGTGGCCCGCAGGGCCGGAGGGAGAGAATGCGTAAGTCTCCCGGAAGTCTCTCCCCCAGTCAGCTCCGCTGACAGCCCCCTCGTCAGAGGGGGCCATATACGCCTCCCTCTGATGAGGGAGGTGGCCCGCAGGGCCGGAGGGAGAGAATACGTAAGTCTCCCGGAAGTCTCTCCCCCAGTCAGCTTCGCTGACAGCCCCCTCGTCAGAGGGGGCTATATACGCCTCCCTCTGACGAGGGAGGTGGCCCGCAGGGCCGGAGGGAGAGAATACGTAAGTCTTCCGGAAGTCTCTCCCCCAGTCAGCTCCGCTGACAGCATACATTTAGGTATGATTGCCACCGGCAATCATGAATATTTTGATTCGCTGCGCGGAGCACCACCCTCGTCAGAGGGGGCCATATACGCCTCCCTCCTTGAGGGAGGTGCCCCGGAGGGGCGGAGGGAGTGTCCCTTCGTCCGAAGGGCACCCCCTCAGTCGCTTCGCAACAGCTCCCCCAAAGGGGAGCCAAGGGGCTTCTTCCATAAACACCCACAGGGCGGCCACCAGCCGCCCTGAATTTGTCAATAAAACTGTCATTGCGAACCGGTCCGCTTTCCTGGTGTGGTCACCGAAGGGAATGCCTTTGGTGCAGTTTTCCCCCCCGTCCTTCCGGGTGCTTCTCGGAATGACAGCGTGATTTCAGCGTTTCAACGATTGATTCGCATGATAGATAAGAGATAACAGATAAGAATCGTACAGAAACGCCACAAACCTCGGCAAAATCTCTATTATCTATTCGTTTTTATCTATTATCTCTTATCTGAGCCCCAACGGGGCGTTTCCGTGTGTTGTGTACCCTTTAGATATTTGATCCATTGAATTTCACGTTTCCTTATGCTGTTTTCGGCTTCCGCCCACATCCCTTACGGGATGCGTTCGGAAACCGAAGGGACTCTCCCACGGACTAAAAAAGTGTCCACCGGACACTTTTTTACCCGGGCTGCGCCCGGGCCGTCCTTTCGAGTCCCGTCAGCGGCACCAGAAAAGGCACCCCTTTCGGGGTGCCTTTTCTGGTGCCGCTGACGGGACTCGAACCCGTACAGTATCGCTACCGGGGGATTTTAAGTCCCCTGTGTCTACCGATTCCACCACAGCGGCGGGTGGTTATCTCACATCATAGCACAGGAATCCGTTTCCGTCAAGGGTTACAGCTGATCCAGGTTCAGGGTAAAGGCGGGGAGGCAATGGGTCAGGAACCAGTCCAGCTCGGGGCGGTCCATGGCTTTCAGGGCGTCCCAGGTCTGCTTGGCGGCGTTGTCGAATTCCGTATTTCCGGCCTTCTGCTCCTCCAGACATTTGATATGGGCGGAGAGCTTGTCCGCGGCCTTGACGAAGGGCAGGACCTGCTGGTCATCCTCCAGAACCAGATGGGTATAGCTGTCCCGCAGCTCCGGGGGGAGCATATCCAGCAGCCGGTTGCCGGCGATCTTCTCCACCTGCTTGTAGGCGTCCTTGATGTCGGGGTTATAGTATTTGATGGGGGTGGGCAGATCGCCGGTCAGGATCTCGGAGGCGTCATGGTACAGTGCCGCCACGGCGCACCGGTCCGGATCCGGGGTGGGCAGCTTCAGAATGTCCCGCCGGATCAGAGCCAGGGCGTGGGCCAGGACGGCCACCTGATGGCTGTGTTCGGAGATGTTTTCGGAAAAGGTGTTGCGCATCAGTCCCCAGCGGGTGATGTAGCGCATCCGCCCCATGAGGGCGTAAAATTCATTGGCCATTGAAACACCACGCTCCTTATGGATTGGCGGCCAGCACGGCCTCCACGCAGTCCGGCAGCTGTGCCGGAGTCCGGCAGAAGTGGAGAGCGCCCGCGGCCTCCATGTCCTCCCTGTCCCGGAAGCCCCACAGCACGCTGACGCAGGGGAGTCCCGCGTTGTTGGCGGTGACCACATCCACCTCACTGTCCCCGACATAGACGCCCCGCTCCGCGCCGATGGCGGCCAGGGCCTGGAAGATCATATCCGGAGCAGGCTTGCGGGGACAGCCGGGGACCTCGCCCAGAGCATACACCCCGGGAAACATACCGGCGCAAAGGGCCTTTACCGCGCCGTCGGGTTTATTGGAGACGATGGCCACGGGGTATTTCTTTTGCAAAAGGGCCAGGGCCTGGGGAATTCCGTCATAGGGACGGGTTTTGACCTGGCAGTGGGCGGTGTAATAGGGCTTGTAAACGGCCAGCACCCGCTGGACCTCCTCCGGGGCGGCTCCCTGGGGCAGGGAGCGGCGGATCTGGTTTTCCGCGCCGTTGCCCACGAAGCGACGCAGCTCGGAAAGGGTCCGGGGCGGATAGCCGCAGATGTCCAGGGCGTAGTTGGTGGCGTCCAGCAGATCCTCCAGGGTGTTCAGGAGGGTGCCGTCCAAGTCAAATAAAATGCCTGTTTTCATTCAATAACCTCTGTTTTTCAGTGCCCGGATATCCTCACCCACGAAGGTCAGCCGCTGGAAGCTGTGGAGCCGGGAGGCGATCTGGGCTGAGTAACGGCGGGCCATTTCGTCCACATTCAGGTTGGTGGAGACCACCATGGGTTTATTGTCCAGGATCCGGTCGTTCAAAAGATTGTACAGCGCCGCGGTGACGAACTGCCCGGGCATTTCGGTGCCCAGGTCGTCCAGGATCAGAAGGTCGCAGTCGGAGAATTTGTCCGCTTCCCGGCGGGATTCCTCACTGGGACTGAACCGGGCTTTTTCCAGCTTGCCGAACAGGTGGGAAGCGGTTTCGTAGACCACGCTGTAGCCCCGGTCGGCCACGGTTCTGGCGATACAGGCGGACAGGAAGGTCTTGCCCAATCCCGTTCCGCCTACGAACAGCAGACTGCCGGAGCTGGGGGCGAAGGTGGCGGCATACCGGCGGCAGTTCTGGAAATTCCGCTCCATAATGGTCCGGGGGCTGGCGCCGTATTTGGGATCGATCCGGTCGGGGTAGTAGTCCAGCCGGAACTGGGAGAAGGTCTCCTTGCCTCCGGCGAGGATGGAGATCTCCTTTTTCTGCTCCTGGCGGCACAGCTCCCTCAGACATTCGCACATGGTGGAGCCCACATAGCCGCTGCCGCCGCAGCTGGCGCAGATGGGGCTGTCGTCCAGGTAGCCTTCCTCAAAGTTTTCCGCCGCCAGCCTGGCCCGCTCCCGCTGAAGGGCCAGGTTTTCCTCCCGGACCTTTTCCATCAGCTCCCGGCCGTCACTGCCCTGGAGGAACGCCGCCTGGGCGGCCTGGGCCATGGTACGGCGCAGCTGGATATCGATCTCCTTCAGCCGGGGAACCCGGGCATAGGCCTCGGCCAGATGCTGCCGGTTTTCGGATTCCCGGTCTTCCTTTGCCTGTGCCAGCCGCGCCCGGGCGCGCCGCACAACTTCCGCACTGTATGGCATGGATCATCATCCCTCCCGCAGAACACGTTGAATGGCTTCCAGCTCCGCCTCGCCCAGCTGGCCGGAGGCGCCCTTGGGGACGCTGACCTTCCGGTCGCCGCCGCGGACCTCCTCAGCGGTGCGGAAGCCCTGTTCGTTCCACCGCTGCAGGATCTTGTTCATGTAGGCCCAGTTCAGCCCGCCGGTGTTCAGGCAGGTCCGCTCGTAGGCCATGGAGATCATTTCCTCGTCCGCACCCATATCCAGCCAGCTTTGGGCGTAGCGCTCCTCCGCCGCCGTGAGGCTGCGGCCGTGGATCTGAAGAATGTTCATCAGCCGGTGCAGCCGGGAGTTGCGGACATTCTGGGCCTGAATGAAGGCCGCGGCCTCCTCCACGGTGTCGATGCCCCGCTCGGCCCAGGCATAGGCCTCCTTCTCGATGGTCCGCAGAGAGGGATTGCGCAGGCTGCCCCTTTGCCGGGCCCGGTCCTTGCAGTAGCACACCAGCACGGAGATCACGTCCGAGGGAAGTCCCAGATACCGGACAAAGCCCAGGAGGATCTTCAGCTCCTCCGTGTTCAGGCTCCGCCCCAGCAGCCGCTGAACCTCTCCGTAGAGGCTGCGGAAGGAGGCGTCGGTATCCATGGCCTCCAGGACATCCCGCTCGGAGTAGCTGGGGCGCTCCCCGGGGGCAATGCGGCAGGGGCGGTCCTCCGGCGCCAGGCCAAGCTGACGCAGAGTGGCTCCGGCGCAGCTGAGGCGGGAAGCGTTCAGATGCAGATCGGCTTCCGCGTCCTCCTGACGGTTGCCGCATTGAAGGTATATGTACAGCAGGGCCGCGTCGGGGCTGGCCGCGCTTAGGAGCTTTCGCACATCGTTTTGAGAGAGCTTCAGAGAGTCTGTAATCATAGGGCTTTTTTCCTCGCAGATTTCGCTAATTATAGACATTATAGCACAGCTTTCCACCGGGGACAACGGCAGACGAAGGGAGAATTTCGTAAAAAATGCCGCTGTTTTTTTGGTAAGGCACAGGATGTTGTGGATGGAGGCCGGGCCGCTGCCTATTGGATGCGGGCACCCGGAGAAAAGCGCCGTGCGAAGCAACCCCATGACGAACAAAAGCCAGGGCCGAAGCCCTGGTTTTCGTTTATTCGCTGCGTCGCTGTGGCACAATGTACGCAGGTGAGCTGTTCCCTTCTCGCCTGCTGTTCGCATCAAACCGCCGCGCCTGCGTTGATACACTTGACAGGCAATGAAAACAGAGGCTGCAACCGTCGTCACGATTGGTTTCTGTTCCTTTGCTGTCCGAGGCTAGTATAACCGGGAATCGCCGCCCTATCCGGAGGTATTTTATGGAAGAAATCGTCACACTGCTGATCCCCGCGCTGCTGGCGGTGGTGCTGATCCGGGCGCTGCTGATGCCCATGCGGCTGATCTTCAAGATCGGCCTTCACTCCGCCTGCGGTTTTCTCTGCCTCTGGCTTCTCAACGCCGTTTCCCTGTTTACGGGGATCTTCTTTCCCATCAACCTGGTGACCGTGCTGATCGCCGGGTGCCTGGGGCTGCCGGGGATCGGGCTGATGGCGCTGCTGGCAATTCTGGGTTAGCCGAAGGCGTCAAGGGCCAGCTTGAAGGCACCGTAGGCGCCGGCGTCATTGCCCAGAGAGGCCAGGGCAAACCGGGCCGCGCTGGCCGCGTGGAAGACGTACTTCTGGAAGTAGGGCTGGATCCCATCCAGCAGCATACTGCCGGCCTTGCTGACACCGCCGCCGATGACCACCACCTCGGGATTGACCACGTTGCACACGTTGCCCAGGAATTCGCCCATGTAGTTGTAGAACTGGTCCAGGATCGCCGCGGCGGCGGGATCCCCGGCCTTGCCCGCGTCGAATATGTCCTTACAGGTCAGTTCTTCCTTCTGCCGCAGAACGCTGGGGAACTCGCTCCGGGCCAGGTATTCCTTTGCCATGCGGACGATGCCGGTGGCGGAGCAGTACTGCTCCACGCAGCCGCGCTTGCCGCAGTTGCAGGGGATGGTCTCGTCCCGGTTGAGGACCATGTGGCCGATTTCCGCGCCGGAACCGTGGGCTCCGTGGAGCAGGCGGCCCTCCACAACGATGCCGCCGCCGACGCCGGTGCCCAGGGTGACGAACACCATGTTGTCACAGCCCTGGCCGCCGCCCTTCCAGAATTCACCCAGAGCGGCCACGTTTGCGTCGTTGCCGGCCTTTACGGGGAAGCCCGTGAGGGACTGCAGGGTTTCGGAGATGTTGAAGACACCCCAGCCCAGATTGACGCACTTGTTGACCACGCCTTTGGCGTTGACGGGGCCGGGAACACCGATGCCCAGGCCCAGAATGGCGGTGTCGGCGATTCCGCAGGCGTCTATGTACTGCCGGATGGATTCGGCAATGTCGGGAAGAATCCGGGACCCGCCGTTTTCCGTGACGGTGGGAATTTCCCATTTGTCCAGCATTTTGCCGGTTTCATCAAAGTATGCGATTTTGACGGTAGTACCGCCCAGGTCGATGCCAAAGCCGTATTTCATATTTTCCAGCCTCCTGATGCTTGGATTGATATTTCTATTATACATATCTCCGGGAAAAATGCCAGAGGAAAATGAAAAAATGTGATTTTCTGTTTTGGGCGGCCTGTCGGTTCGCAGCCGGTGTTATCCGGATCTTTCCCCGGGAGAGGGATCCGCCGGCAGAAAAACTAATAAAACTTTTCTGCCGGGACTTGCGTTTGAGGCGGTTTTGCGGTAACATATAAAGGAAACATCCCCACAAAATGAAAGGACGTGTTCCATACAAAATGATTAAGGTTGATATTTCCAACGTATGGGGTCAGCTGGCGCTGCCTGACCTTCTGGCTATGGAAAAGGAAGTTGCTGCCGCTCACGCGACTTTGACGGACGGTACCGGCGCGGGAAACGATTTCCTGGGCTGGCTGAACCTGCCTGTTCGTGAGGCCACCGAGGAGATCACCCGGATCCAGAGAGCCGCGGACAAGATCCGCAGCGACTCCGATGTGTTCGTTGTGATCGGTATCGGCGGTTCTTACCTTGGCCCCCGGGCTGCCATCGAGCTGCTTCAGGGCCCCAACCACAACATCGGCAAGGGCAAGGGAAATCCCCAGATTTTCTTTGCCGGCAACGGTCTGAGCACCCGTCACTGGAATGAGCTGACCCGGCTGCTGGAGGGCAAGGATTTCTCCATCGCCATCATCTCCAAGTCCGGCACCACCACCGAGCCCGCCATCGCCACCCGTGCCCTGCGCTGGATGCTGGAGCGCAAATACGGCACCGACGGCGCCAAGAGCCGCATCTACGCCATCACCGATCCCTGCAAGGGCGCTCTGCGTCAGATGGCCACCGAGGAAGGCTGGGAGACCTTTGTGATCCCGCCCAATGTAGGCGGCCGCTTCTCCGTGCTGACCCCTGTGGGCCTGCTGCCCATGGCGGTGGCCGGCATCGACATCATGGCCGTCATGAACGGCGCCATGGATGCCAAGGAAAGCTACGACCTGCGCTCCTTTGAGAACCCCGTCTGGCAGTATGCCGCCGTGCGCAACCTGCTGTACCGCAACGGCAAGGCGCTGGAGATCTTTGAGTCCTTTGAGCCGGGCTTCAAGATGTTCGGCGGCTGGTGGCAGCAGCTCTTCGGCGAGTCCGAGGGTAAGGACGGCAAGGGCATTTTCCCCGCTACCGCCGAGCTGACCGCCGACCTGCATTCCCTGGGCCAGATGATCCAGCAGGGCCAGCGCAACATGTTCGAGACCATGGTCCGCTTCGACGCCCCCGCCCAGAAGTACACCATCGGCTCCGACTGGAAGAACCTGGACGGCCTGAACTATCTGGAGGGCCGGACCCTGGACTTCGTGGACGAAAAGGCATTCCTGGGCACCCTGGCCGCCCATGTGGACGGCGGCGTGCCGGTGATCACCATGGACTGCGGCGAGCTGGATGACCGGAAGGTGGGCGAGCTGTTCTACTTCCTGGAGCTGTGCTGCGGCGTATCCGCCTATGTCCTGGGCGTCAATCCCTTCAACCAGCCCGGTGTGGAGCTGTACAAGCGCAATATGTTCCACCTGCTGGGCAAGCCCGGTTACGAAAAGTAATTCCATACCCCGTGAGGGAGAGCCCCGGCTCTCCCTCCGCTTTTTCCGCCGGAAGCGCCGGAAAAAATTCTCTCGCGGAATTCACAAAATAGTAGTTGCAAAATTTCCTGTTTACTGGTAGAATGTGCATAAGCCAAAATTCTGGCAAGCAAAGGAGGACTTTCCGATGATTCATGTTATTATGGGCCTGAAGGGCACCGGCAAGACCAAGAAGCTGATCGACGCCATCAATGCGGCAGTGGCGGAAGCCCACGGCGACGTTGTTTGTATCGAGTACGGCAAGAAGCTGACCTACGACCTGACCTATAAGGTCCGTCTGGTGGATTCCAAGGAGTATGCCATCAGCTCCACCGAGATGCTGAAGGGTTTCCTGAGCGGACTGCACGCCGGCAACTTCGACATTACCCATGTGTTTATCGACAACCTGTATAAGACCATCGGCACCGACAAGGCTGCCGCTGAGGAATTCGTTGCCTGGTGCGCCAAGTTTGCCGCCGCCAACAGCATGGAGATCACCATGACCATCTCCGAGGATCCTGCCAACGCCTCCGAGGCCATGAAGCAGTACCTGTAATGCAAAGGCTACATCCCAACCGCCGCGGTTAACCGCGGCGGTGCTTTTTTGCCTTCCGGATTGTTTTTACAGGAGATTGCATCAGATAAAGGATCGTTTAGCACAGCATCCATGATTTCATGTCGCACCCAACGTAGGGCGGGGGCTCGCCCCCGCCGAGCAGGTGAGATACGCAATCTGCCGCGTCAAACGTAAATATGTATAACCATAGGTGCGTCGGCGGGGGCGAGCCCCCGCCCTACGTTGGGTACAAGCGTAAACGATCCATTACGCATCTATTTTCGGCACGAGGGAATTCTTACCCTTCCGGATGATTTTTTCGGAGAAAGAGGGTTTTTCCGTTATCCCTATTGACAATGGGAAAGAATAGGTGTATACTGGGATCAACACATGAATAATTGCTCATATGTAAAAATAAAAGGAGGCACATCCATGGCGAAAAAGGTCTATATCATCGACAATCTGGACTGCGCGAACTGCGCCGCGAAGATTGAGGAAAAACTGAATGCCTGTCCCGGGGTGGAGGAAGCCACCATTACCTTTTCTACCCGGCAGCTGCGGCTGACGGCGCAGGATCCGGACGCGCTGATTCCCCGGCTCCAGGAGATCGCCCGGACCGTGGAAAGTGACGCGGCGATCTACCCCCGGGACCATGCCCCTCAAAAGGAACATCATCCGGAACACCATCATGAGGAAGGGTGCTGCTGCGGTCATGACCATAAGGATGACGGGTCCTGCGGCTGCGGTCACGACCATGACCACGACCATCATCACGACCATGACCATGACCACGATCATCATCACGACCACGGCCATGACCACCATCACCATCATGACCACGATCATCCGGAGGAACATGAGGAAGAGGAGCATTCCCATCACCATGAGGGCGGGGAAAGCGCCCGTCCGCTTCTGGTGGGCGCGGTGCTGTTCGCCGCGGGACTGGCGCTGGACCACCTGGATCTGAAGTGGCTGTCCATGGGAGTCTGCCTGATCGCCTATCTCATACTGGGCTGGGAGATCGTGCAGAAGGCTCTGAAAAATCTGTTCCGGGGGAAGATGCTGGACGAGAATTTCCTGATGGCCCTGGCTTCCATCGGCGCCTTTTTCATCGGCAACGGGCCGGAGGGCGTGGGCGTTATGCTGTTCTACCGGATCGGTGAGTATTTCGAGGACAAAGCGGTGGAACGCAGCCGCAGCCAGATCATGGACGCGGTGGATATGCGGCCGGAAGTGGTGCAGCTTGTGGAGGGCGAAGATGTCCGGGAGATCCCTGCCGGGGAGGCCCGGGTGGGAGATATCCTGCTGGTGCGGCCCGGAGACCGGATCCCGCTGGACGGCGTTGTGGTGAGCGGTGAGAGCCGGATCGACACCTCGCCGGTCACGGGAGAGCCGGTCCCCATCCACGCGGGCACCGGGGACAGCGTGATCTCCGGCTGCGTCAACCAGTCCGGACAGCTGACCATCCGGGTGGAAAAGCCTCTGTCGGAGTCCATGGTCACCCGGATCCTGGACAGCGTGGAGAATGCCGCGGCCAGCAAGCCGAAGATCGACCGGTTCATTACCCGCTTCGCCCGGGTGTACACCCCCGTTGTGGTGACCGTGGCGGTGCTGACGGCGATCATTCCCTCCCTGGTCACCGGCCAGTGGAGCTATTGGGTGTATACGGCCCTGACCTTCCTGGTCATGAGCTGCCCCTGTGCCCTGGTACTCAGCGTGCCGCTGGCCTTCTTCGCCGGGATCGGTGCCGGGGGCAAGAAGGGCATCCTGTTCAAGGGCGGACAGTCCATGGAGGCCATGGGCAAAATCCGGGCCGTGGTGATGGACAAGACCGGCACCCTCACCCGGGGAGATTTCCGGGTGCAGAAGATCGAGGGCGGCGAGGAGCTGCTTTCCCTGTGTGCCAGCTGTGAGCAGCAGTCCACCCATCCCATTGCCGCCAGCATTGTGGCGGAGGCCCGGGAGCGGGGCCTGGAACTGGAGCGGCCGGAATCTCTGGAGGAACTGGCGGGCCGGGGGATCCGGGCGGTACTGGACGGCCGGGAGATCCTCTGCGGAAACGCCAGACTGATGACGGAGAACGGCATCTCCTTCCCGGAGGAACAGGAATACGGCACCAGAGTTCTGGTGGCGGTGGACGGCGCCTACCGGGGCTGTCTGCTGATTTCCGATACCCTGAAGCCCGGCGCCGCTTCTGCCGTGGCAAAGCTCCGGGGCAGCGGCATCGAGACGGTGATGCTGACGGGGGACGCGCCGGAGGCTGCGGAAGCGGTGGCTCGGATGGCGGATATCCGGGAGGTTCACGCCGGTCTGCTGCCCCAGCAGAAGCTGGAACAGCTCCAGTCCATCCGGGCAAAGCAGGGGGCTGTGATGTTTGTGGGCGACGGCATCAACGACGCGCCGGTGCTGGCGGGAGCGGATGTGGGCGCGGCCATGGGCAGCGGCGCCGACGCGGCCATCGAGGCGGCGGATGTGGTGTTTATGACCTCCGACGTGGAAGCGGTGCCCCAGGCCCTGGGAATTGCCAGACAGACCGGGCGGATCGCCTGGCAGAACGTAGTCTTCGCGCTGGCGGTGAAGCTGGCGGTGATGATCCTGGGGCTGTGCGGCTTCGCCTCCATGTGGATGGCGGTGTTCGCCGATTCCGGCGTGGCCATGCTGTGTGTCCTCAACTCCGTCCGGCTGCTGTACCGGAAATAGAGCGCATCGGAAGGAAACGATCCTTTATCGAAGGCTTTGCTGCGGAAAAGCCTTCATCGGATGGCATTGGTGCAAGAGAAAGCGGGCAGTCGTGAGGCTGCCCGCTTTACATGGATTTTACAAAATTCCTCTTGTAAATCTTACAGATTTATCGTACCATCAAACTGGAAACGTGTATGAAAACTGCACCGTCTCCTCCGGGGGGACAGGCGAAAGAAAAACCCATTGGGGGACAGGAATATGATCTACTGTGTGGAAGATGACAGCAGCATCCGGGAGCTGATGCTTTACGCACTGCGGGCGTCGGGATTTGAAGCCGAGGGCTTCTGCGACGGGAATGCCCTGTTTCAGGCGCTGGGCCAGACCAAGCCCCAGCTGATTCTGCTGGATATTATGCTGCCGGGGATGGACGGCATTGAAATTCTGAAAAAGCTCCGGGGCAATCCCGTTACGGCTTCCGTTCCCGTGATCATGGCCTCTGCCAGGGGCACGGAATACGACAAGGTGGTGGGACTGGACCTGGGTGCGGACGATTATCTGGCCAAGCCCTTCGGGATGATGGAGATGGTGTCCCGGATCCGGGCCGTGCTGCGAAGGAGCGCGCCGCCCGCTGACAGGCCGCTTCAGATCGGGCGGCTGCGAATGGACCCCATGGCCCATACGGTTTATGCCGGCGAAAACCGGGTGGAGCTGACGCTGAAGGAATTTGACCTGCTGCGTCTGCTGATGGAGCATCCCGGCCGGGTCTTTACCCGGGACCAGCTCCTGGAGCAGATCTGGAGTACCGACTATCTGGGAGAGACCCGGACGGTGGATGTCCACATCGGCACTCTGCGCACCAAGCTGGGACCCTGCGGCGATTACATCCGCACCGTTCGGGGCGTGGGTTACCGGCTGGAGGAGACTTCATGACAAAACGGATCTTCCGTGCCATTCTGACCGTTGCATTGAGCGTACTGGCAGCCGCGCTGGTGATGATCCTGGGTGCGCTGTACAGCCATTTCGCCAACGTGCAGTTTTCCCAGCTGCGGGAGGAGACGGCCTTGGCCGCTCACGCGGTGGAAAACCAAGGCCTGGCCTATTTTGACGGACTGGACAGCGGAACAAACTGCCGCATTACCTGGATCGCCGCCGACGGTTCCGTACTTTATGACAACCGCTCCGATTCCGGAGCCATGGTGAACCACCTGGAGCGGGCAGAAGTGCAGTCTGCCCTGAAGACAGGCTACGGGGAAAGCTCCCGGTATTCCGATACTTTGCTTACCAGGTATCTTTACACCGCCCAGCGTCTGGCGGACGGAACGGTGCTGCGGCTGGCCGCGACCCAAAGCTCCGTATGGAACCTGCTGCTGGGAATGTCCTGGTTCATTGTGGTGGTGCTGGGAGGCGCCATCGTGGTATCTTCCGTTCTGGCGGACCGTCTTGCCCGGGAGATCGTCCGGCCCATCAATGACCTGAATCTGGATGATCCCCTGGCCAACGGGGAGTATGAGGAGATAGCGCCCCTTCTGCGGCGGCTGGAGGCCCAGCAGCGTCAGCTCCGGGCCCAGGAACAGGAGCTTCTGCAGAAGCAGAAGCAGTTCCATACCGTGACCCGGTCCCTGAGCGAGGGACTGGTGCTGCATCAATCCTGCCGCTGCCCGGCTGCTGGAGGTAACGCCCCACTGCCTGGGAGCGGACTTTTCGGCGGCCAACCGGAATGAGGCGGTTTCGGCTCTGCTGGACCAGGCCCTTTCCGGGCAGAAAGCGGAGCAGACCGTCACCCTGGCCGCCGGAACTTACCTGGCTGCCGCCAGCCCTGTGACCAGCGACGGCGTGGTGTCCGGTGTGGTTCTGCTGCTGTTCGACGTGACCCAAAAGCGCCAGGCCGAACAGTTCCGGCGGGAATTTACCGCCAATGTCTCCCATGAGCTGAAGACGCCGCTGCATGCCATCTCCGGATATGCCGAGCTGATGAAAAGCGGCATGGTCCCCCAGACGGATATGACTGCCTTTGCCGGTAAAATTTACGGCGAGGCTCAGCGCATGATCCGGCTCGTGGAGGACATCCTGCGGTTGTCCCGGCTGGACGAGGGCGCGGCGGGGATGCGCTGGGAGGAGCTGGACCTTTATGACGCGGCCCAAAGCGCGGTGAGGTCCCTGTCCGCCGCGGCGGAGCTGGGGGGTATCTCCCTGGGGGTGGAGGGCGGCCCGACGGTCATCAGTGCGGTGCCTCAGCTTGTTTCCGGGATCCTGTTCAATCTGACGGACAACGCCGTCAAATACAACCGTCCCGGGGGCAGCGTTTCCCTGCGGATTGAGGACGGGGGAGCGGAAGCGGTGCTCACCGTGGCGGACACGGGCATCGGCATCCCGGAGGAACACCGGGAGCGGATCTTTGAACGGTTTTACCGGGTGGATAAGAGCCACTCCAAGGAGGTGGGAGGCACCGGCCTGGGCCTGAGCATCGTCAAGCATGCGGCGCTGATTCTGGGAGCGGATATTTCTCTGGACAGCACCGTCGGCGTCGGAACCACCATAACGGTCCGCTTCCCCAAAGCCGGCCCGCCGGAAAAGACGGAAGAATGATCGTTGATTGATCGTTTATCTTATGACGGCAGTTCGTTGGTTCCACTGGCGCGGTAGCGCCCAAGCCTTCTCCTTGAGGAGAAGGTGCCCCAGTGCGCACACTGGGGCGGATGTGGTGTGCGGTACACAGTTGCGATTATC
Source organism: bacterium (assembly GCA_004562395.1). Taxonomy (GTDB): domain Bacteria; phylum Bacillota; class Clostridia; order Oscillospirales; family Oscillospiraceae; genus Faecousia. The sequence continues at coordinate 14,439 of SFQY01000028.1, forward strand.
GAGACATTTCGGCGAAAACGTACCGCTGTAACACCACATCAGTCACGCTTCGCGCGACAGCTTCTACCAAAGGCACGCTTCGCAGTCCTCAAGGAGAAGCCTTTGGTGCGCGTCGGCCCCAGGTGGATCCATCGTACTTGCGGCAATAAACGATCACTTTCCTCTTTTACTCCGCGGAGGGGCGAAGAAGGAAAATCACGGGTTCCGGGTTTTTCGGGTGCGTGGACATCATAAAAAGGGTATGCGCCGGGGCGCATACCCTTTTTTGGTTGAGATCAGGCGTTGAAAACGTACTTGTCCAGACGCCGGAAGGCCTCCTGCACCCGGCTCAGGGGCAGGGCGAGGTTCATGCGGATGTGAGTCTGGCCGTGGAAGGCGCGGCCGTCCTGCCAGATGACGCCCACGTCCCAGCCGGCCCGGAGCAGCTCGTCCATGGTCTTGCCGTGGTTCTCCAGCCAGTCCGCGCAGTCCAGGAACAGCATATAGGTGCCCTGGGGCTTGCTGACAGAAACACCGTCAAAGTGCTTTTCGATGAAATCGCAGGCAAAGTCCACGTTGCCGGTGATGACCTGCCGAAGCTCCTCCACCCACTCATAGCCCTCGGGCTGATAAGCCCCCAGCAGGGCGTGCATACTCATGACGTTCATGGAATTGTAGTGGCACAGGGAGGATTCCTTGTCACAGCGCTCCCGCAGGGTCTTGTTATAAATGATGTGGTAGCTGCCCACCAGTCCTGCCAGGTTGAAGGTCTTGGAGGGGGCGTAGAGAGCCACGGTGCGCATTTTCGCGTCCTCGCTGACGGACTGGGTGGGGACGTGCTGATGGCCGGTGAGGATGATGTCACTCCAGATCTCGTCGGAAACCACCATCACATCGTGCTTTTTGAACAGCTCCATGGCCTTCTCCACTTCCCAGCGCTCCCAGACACGGCCGCAGGGGTTGTGGGGGGAGCAGAAGACGGCGGCGTGGATGTGATTTTCCACGATCTTCTTTTCCATATCCGCGAAGTCCATGCGCCAGATGCCCTTTTCGTCCCGAACCAGGGGGGAGTGGACAATGTCATAGCCGTTGTTGGTCAGGCTCCCGGTAAAGCCCACATAGGTGGGGGAGTGGAGCAGTACCTTGTCGCCCCGGGAACACAGCACGTTCAGCGCGGTGACCACGCCGCCCAGGACGCCGTTTTCGTAGCCGATGGCATCCTTCGTCAGGCCGGTGACACCGTTGTGCCGCTCCTGCCAGCGGATAATGGCGTCGTAGTATTCCTCCTGGGGCAGAAAATAGCCGAAGGCGGGGTGCTGGGCCCGGCGGATCATGGCTTCCTGAATGGTGGGGACCACCGGGAAATTCATGTCCGCGACCCACATGGGGATCACGTCAAAGCCGTCCCTGGGGGCGGGGTAGGCGGATCCGGGGGCGCCCACCATGTCAATGGCGATGGCGTCCTTTCCCCGGCGGTCCAGGATGGAGGTAAAGTCGTATTTCATAATGCAGAATTCTCCCTTATCTGTCGATGATGCTTCTATTATAGGGGCTTCCGCCGCAAATAGCAACCGCTTTCTTTGCCGGCGGTCAGAAGATTTCCCGGATCCGGGCGGCGCCCTGTTCCCAGATGGTCTGGGCGCCGGCTCCCAGGGCCTGCCGCAGCAGGTCGTATTCCGTCAGGCTTCCGTGGGGAACCGCCCAGGCTCCGGCGTCGGTGCCGGGAGCGATCTGTCCGCCCATGGCGGCGAAGGACCGCAGATTCTCCTGGGCGCTTTCCAGGATCCGCCCCACGGCGGTTTCGTCGAAACGGCCCTTGCCCAGAAGGTTCCCGATGGTGGACAGGGTGGGGACCCACACCGTCCCGGCTTCCGCCATGGCCGCCAGGGCGTCCTTGTCCAGATACGCCCCGTGTTCCACGGAATCCACCCCTGCCGCCGCCGCGGCCTCCACCGTCCGGGCACCGTTGGCATGGGCCATCACCGGGAAGCCCTCCTGGTGGGCGATGTGGACCAGCTGCCCGATCAGCGCCGGAGGCAGCCCCTCCTCTGTCAGAACGCCGCAGCGGTCAAAGTCCATCAGGCCGGAGATCATGATCTTGATGAAATCCGCACCCTCCGTTCTGGCCTGGGCTACCAGGGCGGCGTATTCCCGCAGATTCGCGTACTTTGTCCCGATGAATCCGCCGTAATGTCCCTCCAGGCACAGGGGGGCCAGGGGCGTGCGGTAGGTGATTCCGTACTCCGGGGCCAGCTCCCGGGCCCGTTTGCCCACGCCCCAGCGGTCGCCGCCGTCCCGCAGATAGGTAACGCCCAGGGACCGGTAGGCCTCAAGCACGCTCCGGATCCAGCGGTTCTCCGGGCCGTTGGCATGGCGCCGGATGGCGGCCCGCCAGTCGGCTCCGTCCAGAACCATATGGATGTGACAGTCACACAGCATGTTCTCTCTGCCTTTCTTCTCAGACTCCGGAGGTTACCTGTCCAGATGCACGTTCAGATGGGGGTAGGTCATTTCAATTCCCTGCTCGTCAAAGATGGTCTTGATCCGCTGGGTGACGCTGAAGTAGACATCCCAGTAATCGGCGCTTTTCACCCAGACCCGGAGGCTGTAGGAGATGGCACTGTCACCGTACCCGGTGATCACCGCCTGGGGTGCGGGATCCAAAAGCGCATTGTCCACGGTCCCGGCCAGGGCCAGAGCGTCGATGACCTTCTGGGTGGGGGCGCTGTAGGCGGCGGACACGGGAATGTCCACCCGGCGGGACTCGGCGGAGGTGTAGTTGACGATCTGGGCGGCAACCACGGCGCTGTTGGGGATGGATACCAGCTTGTTGTCCGGGGTGGCCAGCATGGTGTAGCTCATGTTGATCTCCTGGACCGTGCCGGACTGACCGGCGATCTCCACGTAGTCCCCGGAATGGAAGGGATGGGTGGACAGAATGGTGAACCCGCCGATGACGTTGGATACCATGTTCTGCAGAGCCAGGGAAAGGGCCAGGGTCAGGACACTGGCCAGGGCGACGATACTGGATACGTCGATCCCCAGGGTGGAGGCGGCGATCAGCCCCAGCAGAATATACAGCGCGACCTTTGTCAGGGAGGTGATAAGGCTGTGGGCAGCCTTTTCCAGGCGGGAGCGTTCCAGGCTCCGGTTCAGCAGCTTCATGATGACCCGGATTGCCAGAATGCCGATGACAAGGATGATCACGGTGGAGCAGATGCGCTTGAACAGCGCGCCCTCCAGAAACAGCTTCAGTGCGTCCAGCATAGTGATTGATTCAGCTCCTTATGTAAAATGATGGATAAAGGATCATGCCCGCCGGTTTGCCGGGACTGCCCGCCCGCTTCCATAAAAACGGCAGGAAAGGGCTGTTTTGAGGGAATTGCGCACCCGGCAAAGCCGGAAACCGGCTGATTGAAGCAGACACTATTATAGCCTCTGCCGGGGAAATTGGCAAGACGGAAATGATCCCGGAAAACTTTAATCCCAAATTAAGAATCACCCCCCTTTCATCTTAAGAAGTTCGGTGATATAATACAGAAAAAACAGAAAGAAAGAGGGACAAACGCCATGTACAACGTCCTGATATGCGACGATCAGCCGGATATCGTCAACGCGCTGAAGATTTATCTGACCCCCGAGGGCTACAATCTGTTCGAGGCCTACACCGGTGCGGAGGCTCTGGAGATCGTGAAAAACAACGACATCCACCTGATCCTTCTGGACGTGATGATGCCCGTGATGGACGGCATCACCGCCACGGCGAAGATCCGGGAGCTTTCCAATGCCCCCATCATTCTGCTCACTGCCAAGTCCGAGACAGAGGATAAGGTGTTGGGGCTGAACGTGGGCGCCGACGACTATATCACCAAGCCCTTTGTGCCCGTGGAGGTGCTGGCGAGAGTCCGTTCCCAGCTGCGCCGCTATGCCCATCTGGGAAGCTGCCCGGAGCCGTCCTCCGGCAGCATCACCATCGGCGGCATCGTTCTGGACGACCGGACCAAATCCGTCACGGTGGAGGGGGAGCAGGTGGCGCTGACCCCCACGGAGTATGCCATTTTGCACCTGCTGATGGCCAATCCCGGCAAGGTCTTCTCCACGAAGGTCCTTTACGAATCCGTCTGGCAGGAGGCGGCCCTGGGCAGCGAAGGGGCTGTGGCCGTGCACATCCGCCATCTGCGGGAAAAGATTGAGATCAATCCCTCGGAGCCCAGATACCTGAAGGTCGTATGGGGCCAGGGATATAAGATGGAGGGAGGAAACTGAATGAGAAATCACATCGCGTTCAAGTTCCTTGCCGTGATACTCTGCGCCGCGTCGCTTCTGGCGGCGGTGGGAAGCGCGGCGGGGATCCTGGCCCTGACGGAAGCGGATCTTTACAACAAGAGCGTGGATCAGGTCGTTGACGAAAAGCTCCAGAATGACGGCGGGCAATATGCCAATATTCTGGCCCTGCGGTACGCCGGGCGGAATCTGGGCGGCTGCCCGGAGTCCATGATCCGGGAGCGGTATAACGCCCTCTGGTTCAACGAAAGCTACAATCCGGAATATTATGGCTACGCCATCATGGATGCCGAGGGCAATGTGCTGGACAGCTATAACCCGGAGGTGAAGGCCGGGGAATACAGGGTATCCACCTTTACCCCCAGCGGACAGTATATGTACCTGGTGTCCGCCGAACCGGAGAATCAGGAGGAGATCCTGCTGTCCGAGCTTCCCCAGGAGGACGCCCTGGACGGAAGATACGGCGTTTTTGACGCGGTTCCTGTCAACGGCGTGGTGGTAGCCTCCCTTTCTTATACCACGGAGGACGGCGAGAGCGTGGGAGCCTCCAGCGGCGACGGCATGGGCCTGCTGTACTATAACCAGGACGGGGAGCTGGTGTTCCACACCTTCTACTCCGGAATGCTGGATATTTCCTGGCCGGTTTCTGTTACGAAGATTACCTTCCGAACCCAGGAGGGGGAGGTGGTGTACTCCGCCTCGGAGCCTTACAGCGTGGGAACCTTGTATCCCGACGAGCAGGGCAGTGTGATTTTTTCCGTTTCCGGGGATTCCCTGCTGGAGGAAGTGGCCCAAATCAGCGAAGTGGTATTCCGGGACGAAGAGGGAATCGACATCTACCGGATCAGCGGACAGCCTGCCGTGGGCAGCTTGTACCGGGATGCGGATGGGCAGCTGCTTTTCCGGTCCGACTATACCGAGAGCAATCCCTCCATTTCGGAGGATATCATTGCGGGCGCCACCTTCCGGGATGAAAACGGCGTGGCGGTCTATGAGGACTTCCGGACGGAGGGCATCGGAAGCGTTTCCTATAACGCTGCGGGAAATCTGATTTTCCGGACGCTGGTTCCTGTGGTAACGGATCCGGTCCCGTCGGAGACATCGGTGACGGAAACGGTCCCGGAGCAGACTGTCGCCGAAACCTGGGAGCAGACCCCCGCTGAAGAACCGGCAGCGCAGGAAGACACTTCCGGCGGGGAGGAGAACACCCCCCAGGAGGGCGAGCAGACCTGGGAGGAACCCGGACAGAACGATACCGAAAACGCCGGGGAGCCTCCTGCCGGTGAGACCGTGGCCGGGGAGAATGCCTGGCCGGAGGAAGGAGCCGGTGAGCAGGAAGGTACCGGTGAGCAGGAAGGTGCCGGTGAGCAGGAAAGCGCCGAACCGGAACAGACCCAGCCTCCCACGGAGCCTCCCGCAACCACTGCGCCCACCGTACCCCAGGAGACGGCCCCGGCCGTGGCCGCCGCGGAGCCGGTGCTCATCAACGGCAGGAGCCTGGATGAGTATTCCATCAATCACCTGAGCTACTACGACAGCGAGCAGCAGCGGCAGATGGATGCCAGCTATGTCTATACGCCCATGCCCGAATACACCGTGGAGCTGTACTTTGCCCCCGGGGCCATGCGCTACGCTTCCGTGTATACCGTTCTGCGGGTGGTCCGGCAGTTCCGCAACGACCTGTTCCTGATCCTGGGTCTGAGCCTGCTGGTCACCGCCGCGCTGGTGGTGTACCTGTGCTGCTCCGCCGGGCGCAATTCCAAGAGTGCCGAGGTCCGGGCTGCCGGCCTGAACGCCATGCCTCTGGACCTGTATCTGGGATTGACGGTGCTGGTTATTACGGGGGTCGGAGTCCTGGGAATCAAGGGGACCGATTACCTGCTGCGGCAGACGGTCCAGACGGGCTGCGCCTTCGCCATCTCCGCCGCCTACTGCGTGTGTCTTCTGATCGTGGGCTTCTGCTTTGCCTTCGTGGCCCAGATCAAGACCCCCGGCGGCTTCTGGTGGCGCAACACCCTGTGCGGCCGGTGCCTGCGGCTCTTGGCCCGCTTTGCCGTGTGGCTGGAAAAATTCCTGTTCCTGAAATGCTTCCCCGCGCTGGGAGGCCTCTGCCGGAAGCTGTGGCAGATGGTCCGCCGGTTCTTCCGCTGGCTGGGCAGCCTGATCCAGCGGTTCCTGTCCCTGCTGCCGCTGACCTGGCAGTGGGTGCTGACGGGCTGCGTGCTGATCTTCGTGCTGGCTCTGACCACCAACTCCCGCAGCGGTCTGGTTGTCCTCTTCGGCGTAGTCTTCGCCCTGGGCGTGATCCTTTACGCCGCCCACTGCTTCGGGATCCTGCTGGAAAGCACCAAGCGCATGAGCAAGGGCGACCTGGATACCAAGGTGGAGGACAAGACCCTGGGCGGCTGCTTCCGGGAATTCGCGGGGGATCTGAACGCCCTGGCGGATGTGGCCGTGGTGGCGGCTCAGAAGCAGCTGAAATCCGAACGGATGAAGACGGAGCTGATTACCAACGTCTCCCACGACATCAAGACGCCTCTGACCTCCATCATCAATTATGTGGACCTGCTGCAGAAGCCCCATACGGACCAGGAGCAGGAGCAGTATCTGGAGGTCCTGTCCCGGCAGTCCCTGCGGCTGAAGAAGCTTATCGACGACCTGATGGACATGAGCAAGGCCAGCACCGGCAACATGACCGTGGAGGTCACCAAGCTGGACGCGGTGGAGTCCGTGAATCAGGCTCTGGGAGAGTTTGCCGACAAGCTGGATAAGGCCCAGCTGATCCCCGTCTTCCGCCATACCGAGGAAAGCATGGCCATGATGGCCGACGGCCGTCTGGTCTGGCGGGTCATGAGCAACCTGCTCAGCAACGCCGTGAAATACGCCATGCCCGGCACCCGGCTGTATGTGGATCTGATGCGGGTGGAGGGCAAGGTGGTCATCTCCATGAAGAACATCTCCCGGGAAGAGCTGAACATCGATGCCGACGAACTGATGGAGCGCTTCGTCCGGGGGGACGATTCCCGGAACACCGAGGGCAGCGGTTTGGGCCTGAATATCGCCAAGAGCCTGATGGAGCTGCAGAAGGGACAATTGCAGCTGCTGGTGGACGGCGACCTGTTCAAGGTCACGCTGATCTTCCCCGGCGTGTGATCCAGGGAGGAAAAAGAAAACCGTTCATAATTTCGTCGTTTTTTGTTTTCAATTCCTTTATTCGGTGTTCAAAACCAAAAAGTATTTTAATAACAGAAAGGTTGCGGAAGCCGTGAGCCGCCTCCTTTCGAACTCCGTAGATCCTCTTTTCTACCTCTCTTCTTTCCAAAACTCTTTCGCGGGAACCCCGGTGTCTTAGCCAGACACCGGGGTTTTCCCATGCCCCGGACAATTGCTGCGGCAAATGATCGTTTAGCGACCCGATGGTTGCTGTTCCCCCCACAAGGCTCCCTCTGATGAGGGAACTGTCGCGAAATGACTGAGGGAGAGAAAATGTTCCGTCTTTTACCGTATTTACAAAGAACTCGAAAGGTTTCAGCCTTTCTCTCCTCCAGTCAGCTTCGCTGCCAGCCCACTCGCCAGAGGGGGGCCTTGGGGACGCGAAACGATCATTTACGGCACAAAAGCTACCGGGCATGCCAGGGAGGTAACGATGATTCCCACACCGAGTACGCATCCGCGGGGGGGCGATAGAGATGTGCGGCGCAGGGGGCGGGGAATGTGGATTTTCTTGACATTTTCTTCGTGAATAGTATAATGAAAACAGATATTAAATGAAGGAGATGTTTCCCATGTATTATAGAATGAAGGTCGCCGGTCTGGAGCGGGACCTGCCCATTTGCCCCCTGAATGACCAGCTGTCCATTGCTGGCTTCGTGATTTTCGGCGACCCGGAGCTGACCGTTGCCTGCGCCCGGGACCTGCTGGCCAAGGCTCCTGAGTATGATTACATCATCACCGCTGAGGCCAAGGGCATTCCCCTGGCCCATGAGATGGCCCGCCAGGCCGGAAACCCCAAGTACATCCTGGCCCGCAAGGGTCCCAAGCTGTACATGCGGGATATTTTCGGCGTCACGGTCCAATCCATCACCACTGCCAAGGAGCAGAAGCTGTATCTGGACGGCGCCGATGCCGCACTGATGAAGGGCAAGCGCATCCTGATCGTGGACGACGTGATCTCCACCGGCGAGAGCCTGAAGGCGCTGGAAGCCCTGGTGGAAAAGGCCGGCGGCATCATCTGCGGCCGCATGGCCATCCTGGCCGAGGGCGACGCCCAGGACCGTCCCGACCTGATCTATCTGGAAAAGCTGCCCCTGTTCAACCCCGACGGCACCGTCAAAGGCTGATCCAACACAAAAGGCACTGCCTGCGGGCAGTGCCTTTCCTTTAGTGGAGGCCCATCCGGGCCGCGATTTTCTCCAGCAGCAGGGACCGGGCGAAGAACATGGTTTCGTAGCGGATATACATGGGGGCGTTTTCGTCCCAGAGCCAGCGAAGGTTGGGGGGAAATTCCTCGTCCCCGAACCAGAGCTGCAGGGCCAGCTCCAGACCGTCAAAGACGTTGAAGGCGTAGGCAATATCCCCCGTGGGAAGGGGCCGGCCCCCCAGTTCCCGGCAGGCACGGCGCAGCGCCTCCGGATCTGACTGAAACCGCTCCGCCCAGGGGTCCCGCCCGCTCTCCAGAAGACTCTGGTGAAACTGCAGGCCGAAGGAGGACATGTTTTTCCACTGCCCGCTGACATGCCGGTCCTCCCGGCTGTCACAGACCAGGTCCAGCAGGGTCATGACCTCCTCATAGCTGTTGGCGTCCGCCCAGCGTTCGCCCTCAAGGCGTTCCAGATCCCCGGTTGTTCGCCGGATCCGGTAGGGCTGACCCAGCAGGCGGGTATACAGGTACCGTTCATCTCCCAGCAGTCCCAGCTTGTCCGCCAGGGCCTGCTGGTCATAGGTCAGAAAGCACGCCTTTGCCTGCTGCGCCTGAATGGCATAATTGTTTCCCCTTGCCATGGAATCCCTCTTTCCTCTGATTTCCTGTCCGACGGCAACGCCTATCGTTTTCTTTTGGGAAAACTATATCATGCCGGTGCCCAAAACGCAAGAAAAGCTTAAAAACTTTCCATGTTTACTTTCTCCGGCGCTTATGATAGAATAGCCCCGATAAAGAAAGTAAGCGAGATGATTTTTCATGGATATGGATTGCACCTGGGCGGAAATCGACCTGGACGCCATTTCTGACAACTTTGACGCGGTCCGCCGGAAGGCGGGGGTGGATGTGATGGCCATTATCAAGGCCGATGCCTACGGCCACGGAGCCGTGGCTGTGGCCCGGCTGCTGGAGGACCGCTGCGCCTTTTTCGGGGTCAGCTCCATGCTGGAAGCGCTGGAGCTTCGCCGGGCGGGGCTGACCAAGCCCATCCTGATCCTGGGCTACACCCCTGTCAGCGCCTTTCCGGAGGCCGTCCGCCAGGGGATCCGGCCCGCCATTTTCCATCGGGAGGATGCCGAGGCTTTGTCCCGGGCCGCTGTGGAGGCGGGGGTTACCGCGTCCTTCCATTTTGCCCTGGATACGGGCATGAGCCGCATCGGCTTTCAGGTCACCGAAGAGGATGCCGACCTGTGCGCCGAAATCGCCGCCCTGCCGGGGCTGCGGGCGGAAGGCCTGTTCAGCCACTTTGCCACCGCCGACTGCGCCGACCTGACCAGGGCCAGGAGCCAGGCGGAGCGCTTCGACGCCTTTGACGCCATGCTGAAGCGCCGGGGCGTGAACATCCCCATCCGTCACCTGAACAATTCCGCCGGACTGATGAACTTTGACCGGCATTATGAAATGGTCCGCTCCGGCATCATCACCTACGGCATGTATCCCAGCGATGAGGTGTCCCCGGAGCTGCTGCCCCTGCGGCCCGCCCTGCGGTGGGTCAGCCATGTCAGCCATGTGAAGACCCTTCCCGCCGGACGGGAGATCAGCTACGGCGGGACCTATGTCACCACCCGGGATACGGTGGTGGCCACCATTCCCGTGGGCTATGCTGACGGATACCGCCGCAGCCTGTCAGGAAGCTACCACGTCCTGATCCGGGGACAGAAGGCCCCCATTCTGGGCCGGGTCTGCATGGACCAGATGATGGTGGATGTCACCGAAATTCCCGGTGTCCAGGTGGGAGACCAGGTCACTCTGGTGGGCCGGGACGGCGGCCGGTGCATTCCCATCGAGGAAATCGCGGACCGGGCAGGCAGCTTCAACTATGAGTTTGCCTGCGGGATCAGCCGCCGGGTACCCAGATATTATCTTCGCGGCGGGAAGGTCGTCCGGACCGTTCGTTATTTGCAGGATTCTTGACCAAAGGAGGAACCCCAATGCCCCGTAATCCGAAACGCGGCGGCGGTGCCGTGAAGGTGCTGCTGATTGTTCTGATTCTTCTGATGATTGCCGCCACGGCGCTGGTGATCTGGATGTGCGTCGACCTGACAAACAGGTCCAAGCCCGCTCCCACCACACCGAACAATTCCCTGACTGTGACTCTGCCCCGGGATACCGAGCCGGAGCCGACCGAGACCGAGCCGCCGGAGACGACCCTGCCGGAGCCGGAGCGTGTGGTGGCCACCGCCACCATTGCGTCCCAGGGCGACCTTCTGATGCACAAGCCCGTGTTCGACACCTGCCTGCAAAGCGACGGAAGCTACAACTTTGAGTCCATTTTCCGTTATGTCAAGGAATATGTTTCCGCCTACGATTACGCCCTGGCGAATCTGGAGACCACCTTCGGCGGCGACCAGTTCAAATACCAGGGCAATCCGGAGTTCAACTGCCCCGACGCGCTGGTGGATTCCGTGGTGGAGGCGGGGTATGACATGCTCCTGACCGCCAACAACCACGCGGCGGATACCACCGCCGTGGGCATTACCCGCACCGTGGAGAAGGTCCGGGAGGCGGGGCTGGCGGCGCTGGGTACCCAGCTCAATGACGAGGAGCCCAAGTATGCCGTGGTGGATGTCAACGGCATCCGCATCGGCATGGTGTGCTATACCTACGGCTACAGCGCCAGCAACGGCTCCTTCTCCCTGAACGGCCTGGCGCCCATCAAGGACGTGGGGCAGGTCAACTACTTTATGAACAACAATCTGGACAAGCTCTACACCCAGGTCCAGCAGCAGATGGACGCCATGAAGGCGGAGGGCGCCGAGGCCACCATGATGTTCATCCACTGGGGTACGGAGTACCAGCTTACGGAAAACGCTACCCAGCAGCAGATCGCCCAGAAGCTGTGCGACATGGGCTTTGACGTGATCGTAGGCGGCCATCCCCATGTGGTGGAGCCGGTAGACCTGCTGGAAAGCACCGTGGACCCCGACCACAAGACGGTGGTGATCTATTCCATGGGCAATGCCGTTTCCAACCAGCGTACCGGTATCAGCAATCTGTTCCCCACGGGCTACACCGAGGACGGCGTCCTGTTTACCGTCACCTTTGAGAAGTATTCCGACGGAACCGTCTATGTGGCCCAGACCGATGTGATGCCCACCTGGGTCAATATGAGCAGCGTCAGCGGGAAGAAGGAATACAACATCCTACCCCTGGACGATTCCCGCCGGGATCAGTGGCAGAGCCTGTATAACCTTACCGATGCCCTCTTTGGCAGCGCCGAAAAATCCTACGACCGCACCATGAGCATCGTGGGGGAGGGCCTGACCAAATGCCAGACCTGGCTGGAGCAGGCCAAGGCAGACCGGGAGGCCTATTACTACGACCTGGCCCTCCATCCGGAAAAATACCCGGCGGAAACGGTTCCCACGGAAGCCTTTGTGGAGGAACCCACTGCCGAAGCCGCGTAAACCATTGGAGCCGCGGGAAAACCGCCTCCTGCCAAAAAGCATTCATTCCGGGGGACGCCCCGGGATGAATGCTTTTTATCTCCGCCGCACGATTCGCTTCTTCACCTTCGCGGCAAAAATCATCGGGAAATGAACGTTTATCGCAGAACCTATCGTAGGGGCCGATGCCCACATCGGCCCGCAGTGGTACCCACTGTTTTTGAATCAGACTGCGGCGAATCCGGCTTGCTGTGCAAGGGCTGATGTGGGCATCGGCCCCTACGGCTGCGCGGACATAAACGACCCTTTTCTCCCTGCCTTTGCGGATGGATGTTCCGGGGGGTTACGGCGCTTTTTTCTGCTTACAGGCATATTCATAGGCCCGCTTGTAGTCCTCCAGCTCCCGGTAGCAGCCCTCCAGACGGGCTGCTGTTTCGGAGGGAAAGGTGTCCTCCGCGCCGTGGAAGCAACGGGCGGCTTCCCGGTGATCTCCCATTGCCAGCCAGGCGTCTCCCCGCAGCAGAAGCCAGCGGGGAGCGGTCCGGTCCTGAGCGGCCTCCAGCAGCCTGGCGGCCAGTTCCGGTTCCTGGGCCGCCAGAGCTTCCTCTGCCCGCAGCAAAAGCTCGTCGTCCAGACTGGGCAGCTGACCGCTGACGGCATGGCCCGGAAGACGGCCCAGGAGCAAAAGCCGCCGCCGCCGGAGTTCCGGACCGCAATAGACGGACGGTCTGTCCGCTTTTTCCAGCAGTGTCCGGGCATAGGGGATCCGTCCGCCGTCCAGGGCCTGTTCCGCCAGCTCCAGATGGCACTGGATCCACAGAAGCTGCGCCTCCCGGTCAAACAGAGGGTCCGGCTGCCGGAAGCCCTCCAGAGTGGCCGCCGATGCGGCATAATCTCCGGCGTCAAACTGCTCCCGGGCAGTCAGCACAAGCCCCTGATTGGGGGATGCCGCCGCTTCCTCCTCCAGAAAGTAGCCCACGGTTTTCCCCAACCGGGCGGCAAGGTACTGCAGGGTCTTCATGGAGGGATGGGCGGTTCCGTGTTCGATCTGGGACAGCATATTCCGGGTGATCTCTTCCGCGCAAAGCTGCCGCTGGCTGAGCCCGGCCTCCAGCCGCGCCTGACGCAATTTTTCTCCCAACTCCATGGATATCCCTCCTGCGGGTAATTGAAATTTACCTTATTTTAACACAGCTTCTGGGAGATTTCCACAGTTACAAAAAATTCATTTGCTATTTTGGCCGGATTGGTATATAACAATATCAATCATATTGGTTCTGAAAGAATATATCCGAGAAAGGATCGTTTATGCGGGCAAGGCCCGCGGCGAATGCGTTACGAACTCCCGCGCTGGACTTACATCCTCTGGGCCCCTCGACCATGGGTGCGGCAATTTGGT
>SFQY01000029.1 GCA_004562395.1 bacterium
GTCTGAGCCATGGGGCCGTCGGTAGCAGCGATAACCAGGATAGCGCCGTCCATCTGAGCAGCACCGGTGATCATGTTCTTGATATAGTCGGCGTGGCCCGGGCAGTCGACGTGAGCGTAGTGACGCTTGTCGGTCTCGTACTCAACGTGAGCGGTGTTGATCGTGATACCACGAGCCTTCTCTTCGGGGGCCTTATCGATGGAAGCGTAGTCCTCGAACTGAGCCTGGCCCTTCATGGCCAGATACTTGGTGATAGCGGCGGTCAGAGTGGTCTTGCCGTGGTCAACGTGGCCGATGGTGCCGATGTTAACGTGGGGCTTGGTTCTCTCAAACTTCTGCTTTGCCATTTGAAAATTTCCTCCTGTAATAATTGTAAATGAATAAATACAATGAACTTTCGTTTATGCGCTTCCGCGCAGCATATACATCATACTACACAATGCGCGGAAACACAAGAGAAATTTTTAAAATTTCTCCTTAGATTCACCGGAATTCCTCGGGAAGGAGCCCCTTCCCGGGAAGTGTATCCGGAAAATCAATCCTTGCCCCGGGCCTTGATAATCTCTTCAGCCTTGGACTTGGGCAGCTCAGAGTAGTGGCTGGGCTCCATAGAGTAGTTGCCACGGCCCTGGGTCTTGGAACGCAGGTCGGTGGCGTAGCCGAACATCTCGGCCAGAGGCACGTTGGCATCCACCTGGACGCTGCCGGTACGGGTGATCTGGCCCAGGATGTTGCCCCGGCGGGCGGTGATGTCGCCGATGACGACGCCCATATAGTCGTCGGGCACGGTGACGGCAACCTTCATGATGGGCTCCAGAATGGCGGGATTGGCCTTGCGGCAGGCCTCCTTGAAGGCCATGGAGCCGGCGATCTTAAAGGCCATTTCGGAGGAGTCCACCTCGTGGTAGGAGCCGTCGAACAGGGTGACCTTTACGTCAACCACGGGGAAGCCGGCCATAACACCGGCCTGCATGGCGCCCTGAATACCGGCGTCAACAGCGGGGATATACTCCTTGGGAATGGCGCCGCCCACAACGGCGTTGATGAACTCGTAACCCTTTCCGGGCTCGTTGGGCTCAACACGGATCTTAACGTGACCGTACTGGCCCTTACCGCCGGACTGCCGGGCATACTTGGTGTCCTGCTCAACGCTCTTGCGGATGGTCTCCTTATAGGCAACCTGGGGAGCGCCGACGTTGGCTTCCACCTTGAACTCACGGAGCAGACGGTCGACGATGATCTCCAGATGGAGCTCGCCCATACCGGCGATGATGGTCTGACCGGTCTCCTGATCGGTGTAGGTCCGGAAGGTGGGGTCCTCTTCCGCCAGCTTGCTCAGGGCGATGCCCATCTTTTCCTGACCAGCCTTGGTCTTGGGCTCGATGGCCACGCGGATAACGGGCTCGGGGAAGACCATGGACTCCAGGATGATGGGATGCTCCTCGTCACACAGGGTGTCGCCGGTGGTGGTATTCTTCACACCCACGACGGCGGCGATATCGCCGGCGTAGACCTTATCGATATCCTCCCGGTGATTGGCGTGCATCTGCAGGATACGGCCCATGCGCTCCTTCACACCCTTGGTGCAGTTCAGCACGGAGGTGCCCTTCTCCAGGGTACCGGAGTAGACACGGAAGTAGCACAGCTTGCCCACATAGGGGTCGGTAGCAATCTTAAAGGCCAGAGCGGAGAAGGGAGCGTCGTCGGAAGCGGGACGGAAGTCCTCTTCCTCGGTCTCGGGGTTGACGCCCTTGATGCCCTTCTTGTCCAGGGGGCTGGGCATATAGTCCACCACCGCGTCCAGGACTTCCTGAACGCCCTTGTTCTTGTAAGAGGTGCCGCAGACAATGGGGACCATCTCGTTGGCGATGGTAGCCTTACGGATGACCTTCTTGATCATGTCAACGGGAACCTCTTCGCCCTCCAGATACATCATGGCGATGTCATCGTCGAAGACGGAAACGGCATCCATCAGCTTCTCATGATACTCGTTGGCCAGGTCCACCATATCCTCGGGGATCTCCTCCACGCGGACATCCTTACCCAGCTCATCATAGAAGACGTTGGCCTTCATGGTGATCAGGTCGATGTTGCCCCGGAAGAAGGTCTCGGAGCCGATGGGCAGCTGGATGGGAACGGCGTTGCACTTCAGCCGCTCGTCGATCATCTGCAGAACCCGGTAGAAGTCAGCGCCCATGATGTCCATCTTGTTGACGTAGATCATGCGGGGCACCTTGTACTCGTCGGCCTGACGCCAGACGGTCTCGGTCTGAGGCTCGACGCCGCCCTTGGCGCACAGAACGGTAACCGCGCCGTCCAGAACACGCAGGGAACGCTCGACCTCAACGGTGAAGTCCACGTGGCCCGGGGTGTCGATGATGTTCAGGCGGCAGCCCTTCCAGAAGCAGGTGGTAGCGGCGGAAGTGATGGTGATACCGCGCTCCTGCTCCTGGGCCATCCAGTCCATGGTGGCGGAGCCGTCGTGGGTCTCACCGATCTTGTAATTCTTACCGGTATAGAACAGGATACGCTCGGTAGTGGTGGTTTTGCCGGCATCGATGTGAGCCATGATGCCGAAGTTTCTTGTATTCTCCAGAGAATACTGTCTAGGCATTGGTTTTCTCCTTTATTACCAGCGGAAATGGGCGAATGCCTTGTTGGCGTCGGCCATCTTGTGGACATCCTCGCGCTTCTTCACGGATGCGCCGGTGTTGTTGGCAGCGTCCATGATCTCAGCGGCCAGCCGCTCCTTCATGGTGTTCTCGCTGCGGTTGCGGCTGTAGGTGGTGATCCAACGCAGACCCAGGGTCTGACGACGGTCGGGACGAACTTCGATAGGCACCTGGTAGGTGGCACCGCCGACACGGCGGGCCTTCAGCTCCACTGCGGGCATGACGTTCTCCATAGCCTGCTGGAACACTTCCAGGCCGTTCTTGCCGGTCTTGTTCTCGACAATTTCAAATGCACCATACACGACCTTCTGGGCGACGCCCTTCTTGCCGTCCAGCATGATGCTGTTTACGAGCTTGGTAACCAGAACGGAATTGTAATGAGGATCCGGAAGGACCTCTCTCTTGGGAACATTACCTCTTCTGGGCACTTTGCTTCCCTCCTTCATAATATAATGATTTCATCGGTACTCGAAAGTGTGACTTTCGTTGTGCCTGGCCAGAGGTTTTTATACCGAAGATACTCTATATAAAAACGCTTTGGCAAGGCCTTGCCTTGCGAACGGGCGTGGGAATCAGTCAAAACTGCTGTTTGGACGGAAAGAATTACTTCTTCTTGCCGGCCTTGGGACGCTTCGCGCCGTACTTGGAGCGGGACTGCATCCGGTTCTGAACGCCCTGGGTATCCAGAGTGCCGCGGATGATGTGGTAACGGACACCGGGCAGGTCCTTGACACGGCCGCCGCGGATCAGCACCACGGAGTGCTCCTGCAGGTTATGGCCGACACCGGGGATATAAGCGGAAACTTCCATACCGTTGGTCAGACGCACACGGGCGATCTTACGCAGGGCGGAGTTAGGCTTCTTGGGGGTGGTGGTACGGACAGCGGTGCACACGCCACGCTTCTGGGGGGAGGGCAGGCTGGTAGCCTTGTTCTCCAGAGTGTTCAGACCTCTCTGCAGAGCGGGAGCGGTGGACTTGTAGGTGACCTGCTGACGGCCATTTCTCACGAGCTGGTTAAAAGTAGGCATCAATTTTCTCCTTTCTTTTGTTCTCGCCTTTCAGGCGGGTATCTATTCTACGGAATTTCTCCGATAGAACCGGATTCACGGACGACGGCAGCTGCGGCCGCGCCCACCTCGATACCGCAGGCGCGTCCAAGCTCGGACATGCTGCTGATCCAGGTAATTTGGATATTGCGCCGGCTGCACATCATTTCGATGGGGCCGGTGATGGCGGGATCGGCGTTTTCCGCCAGGAAAACGCACCGGGCGCGGCCGGATTCCACAGCCTTTTTCAGCTGCTTCGCGCCGACGACCAGTTTCCCCTCCGGGAGCGGAGGCAAACTGCCGCACTTCGGTATTTTACAATCATTTTTCTTATCCATACAAAACCATATTATACGCGATTTTTCGGAAAAGTCAACAAAAATATGGAGAAAAATTGTTGGATTTGCTCTCGCGGACAATTGTCCTCTCACCGGAGGCAAAACCCGGCCCCGCGGCAAGCGGGGCCGGGCAGATGCTGTTTTATGTTGTTTCCTGCTGCTCCGGGGTCTCCTCGAAACCGTCGAACAGGTCCGTGGCGGAGGCCTCCTCCGCTTCCCTGCCCTGCATGACGGCCTCAAACTGCTCGCCGGTCATGGATTCCTTTTCCAGCAGGAAGTCCACCACCCGGTAAAGCTTATCCCGGTTGTCCGAGAGGATCTGCCGGCACTGGTCATAGGCCCGGTCGATCAGCGCCTTGACCTCGTCGTCGATGGTCCCGGCCACCTTCTCGGAATAACTCTTGGTGGTCTGGTAATCCCGGCCGATGAATACCTCGCCGCCGTCCAGATAGGACACGGTGCCCAGCTTCTCGCACATGCCGTAGCGGGCCACCATGTCCCGGGCCAGCTTGGTAGCCCGGTCAATGTCGTTGGAGGCGCCTACGGAGATGTCGCCGATGAACAGCGCCTCGGCCACGCGGCCGCCCAGCAGAGACACGATCTGCTCGTACATTTCATTGCGGGTCAGATTGGACGAATCGTCCTTGGGCAGGTACCAGGTGGAGCCCAGGGACTGGCCCCGGGGAATGATGGAGATATGCCGCACGGGATCGTGGGTGGGCAGATGGTAGATGGCCACGGCGTGGCCCGCCTCGTGAATGGCGGTCTCCTTCAGATCCTTGCGGGTCTGGACATGACTCTTTTTGGCGGGACCGGCGGTGATTTTCATCATGGCCTCGTTCAGGTCCTCCATGGTCAGCACCGGGCGGTTGTCCCGGGCGGCCATGATGGCAGCCTCGTTGAGCAGATTGCTCAGATCTGCGCCGGTAAAGCCGGCGGTGGACCGGGCCACCGTCCTGAGGTTCACGGAAGCATCCAGCTTTTTGTCCCGGGCGTGGACCTTCAGGATCTCCTCCCGGCCCTTCACATCGGGACGGCCCACGTGGATCTGACGGTCAAAGCGGCCCGGGCGCAGCAGGGCGGGGTCCAGGATGTCCGGCCGGTTGGTGGCGGCCAGAACAATGACGCCCTCGGTGCGGGAGAAGCCGTCCATCTCCACCAGCAGCTGGTTCAGGGTCTGCTCCTTTTCGTCATGGCCGCCGCCCAGGCCGGAGCCGCGCTTGCGGCCCACGGCATCGATCTCGTCAATAAAGATGATGGCGGGCGCGATCTTCTTGGCCTGCTCAAACAGGTCCCGGACACGGCTGGCGCCTACGCCCACATACATTTCCACAAAGTCGGAGCCGGAGATGGACAGGAACTGGACTCCCGCCTCCCCCGCCACCGCTCTGGCAAGCAGCGTCTTGCCGGTACCGGGAGGGCCCACCAGCAGCAGGCCGTGGGGGATCCGGGCGCCGATCTCGGTGAACTTGTCGGGATTCTTCAGGAAGTCCACCACCTCCTGCAGCTCATCCTTCTCCTCGTCGGCTCCCGCCACATCGGCAAAGGTGACCTTTTTCCCATCGGGCACACCCAGCACCGTGCGGGCCTTGCCGAAGTTATTGAGAGGATTGCTGTTATTGGACCGGTTCATGAGCATGGCCCAGGCAAACAGCAGCACCAGGCCCACCACCAGCAGCGGCAGGATCAGCTCATAGGCGGAAAAGCCCTTGTCGGGGACGAAATGATAGCTTTCCAGCACGCCGGAATCCGACTGCTGCTGAAGCAGCTCATGCATTTCGGAACGGAAGCTCTCCGGATCGGCCAGAGCGGCGGAAATGGTGGTCTCCCCTTCATAGGGAGCGCGCAGATACAGGGTAATGGTCTGATCCTCCACCACGAACTTTCTGACCTGCTCCTGCCGGAGCAGCTCCACCACCTTGGAATAGGGCACCTGGTTCAGATCCCGGCCGAAGGCTTTGTTCGCCCAGGAGAAAACGAGTACCAGCACCAACAGATAAACAACCAGGGGTATGACTCTTCTGTTATTCAATGGGGTTTCTCCTTATTTTTCATATACTTCCGGTTTCAGGATCCCCACGAAGGGCAGATTCCGGTATTTTTCGTTGTAATCCAGTCCGTAGCCCACCACGAAGGCGTTGGGAATGGTAAAGCCCACATAGTCCGCCTGGAGGGTGATGCCGGGCCTGCGGCGCTCAGGCTTATCCAGCAGAGTGCAGATCTTAATGGAAGCAGGCTCCTTTTCCGCCAGATGCCGGACCGTAAAATCCAGGGACGTACCCGTATCGTAGATATCCTCCAAGATCAGGACATGCCTTCCTTTGATATCGGCGGTCACATCCTGACGGACCAGCATTTTCCCGGTGGAATTGGTTCCGGAATAGGAGGACAGCCACATGAAGTCCAGCTGGCAGGGCACCTTGATCTGACGGATCATATCCGCGTAGAATACCACCACGCCCTTCAGAACGCCTATGATTACGGGATTCTTATCCGCGTATTCGGCTGTCAGGACCTGGCCCAGCTCCCGGATGCGGTTTTGGATCTGTTCCTGCGTCAGGAGGATCTGCTGAATATCGTTTTCCATAATCTATTCTCCCTTGTTTTTCGTTTTTTCAAAATGAACGGTCACGGCGGGAAGCTCCGCCGCGGCACGGTCCAGATCAGCGCCGAATTGGTATACCCCCAGGATCCCCTGTTCATCGCACAGCACCGGGATGCGCTGCCGCTCCGATGCCGGGATCTTCCGGTCGATAAAGCGTTTTTTCAGGCTTTTGGTCCCGCCGGACAGCCGCAGTGCGTCACCGGCACGCCGGGGGCGAAGAAGCATGGTTCCCACAGGCCGCACCGTGAAGGTGTCCGCCGTATTGACGATCCTCTGGGCAGGACCGCAGACCACCCGCATGCCGGGAAGCAGGACCTCCCCGGGGCAGGGCAATTCAACCGTTTCACCGGAAAGCTCCCCGGGCAGGACCTCCAGGCGGTCGTAGCTGCGGCTCAGGGTCACCCCGCCGGGAAGGTTGGCCCGGGCCGAGGGCTTGTCGGAATACAGCAGCGCTTCCGCCAGGGCGATATGGGAATCCTCCGGCTCTTTCACGCCGTTCTGCTTCAAAAAACGCTCCAGAACTCTGCTTCGCAGAGCGGAAGGCATGGCCTTCAGACTCTCCACCCCGGGAAGCGCGTCAAACTCCGCCTGGGCGGAAAGGACATCCTCGTCCTCCCGCAGCCGCAGGGCCATCCGGGACAGATTCTCCGCCAGCCGGGGATTCTCCTCCAGAAGAAGGGGCATCACATGATGCCGGACCCGGTTACGCAGAAACGCATCGCTTTCATTGGAGCTGTCCTCCACATGGGGCAGGCACCAGCTTTCCAGAAACGCCTCGGTCTCCCGGCGGGTCACCGTCAGAAGGGGCCGGATGATCTTTCCGTTTACCGGGGTGATGCCCCCCAGGCCCTTCAGGCCGGTGCCCCGGATCATACGCATCAGCACCGTCTCGGCGTTGTCGTCGGCGGTATGGGCGGTGGCGATTTTTCCGTCCAGACTTTTCAGAAAGGCATACCGGGCATCCCGGGCGGCGGCCTCCAGGCCCTTCTCCCCCGGAACCACCTCTGCGGAGCCCACATGCAACGCAATGTCGTAGCGGCCGCAGAAATCCCGGACGAAGGCCTCGTCCCGGTTGGATTCCTCCCCCCGGAGCCGGTGGTTGAAGTGGGCGGCCTCCAGACGGATGCCCAGCTTCTCCTTTAATAAATAGAAGGCAAACAGCATTGCCATGGAATCCGTGCCGCCGGAGACGGCGCAGATGACCTTGTCTCCCGGGGCGAGCATGTCCTGTTCCCGAAGAAACCGCAAAAGCTTATTCAGCATGCTTCCACTCCCGGTCGGCGAAGGTCTGGTACTGACCGATCCACTGCAGCTTGACGGAGCCGGTCTCGCCGTGGCGGTTCTTGGCCACGATGCACTCGGCCACGCCCTTGTCCTCCGTATTTTCGTTGTAATATTCGTCCCGGTACAGGAACATCACGGAGTCCGCGTCCTGCTCGATTGCGCCGGATTCCCGAAGGTCGGAAAGAATGGGCCGCTTGTCGGTGCGGCTCTCCACCGCACGGGACAGCTGGCTCAGGCAGATGACAGGGACATTCAGCTCCTTGGCCATAATTTTCAGGCTTCTGGAGATCTCGCCCACCACCACCACGCGGTTTTCGTTGTTCTTGCCGTAGCCGGAGCCCTGCATCAGCTGCAGGTAGTCGATGATCACCAGACCCAGGTTGTCCAGACGGCGGCACTTGGCGTTGATGTCCGCCACGGTCACCGAGGGGTTGTCGTCAATGCGGATGTCGGTCTGGCTCAGGGCGGCGGAGGCCATGCACAGCTTGGTCCACTCCTCCTCGCTGAGCTTGCCGGTGGCCAGCTTCTGAAGCTCAATAAAGCTTTCATTGGCCAGAAGGCGCATGGCCAGCTGCTCCCGGGACATTTCCAGGTTGAAAATGGCCACGGTCTTTTTATACTTTTTCGCCACGTTAATTCCGATGTTCAGAGCAAAGGCGGATTTGCCCATGGCGGGACGGGCGGCAATGAGCAGCAGGTCCGATTTGTTCAGGCCGTTGATCCGGGTGTCCAGGTCCCGCAGGCCCGTGGACAGGCCGGGGATCATGGAATCCGACTGAGCCAGCTCCGTCAGACGGTCGAAAACCCGGTGAAGGGTGGTGCCGATATGTTCCAGGCTGTCACCCCGCTCGCCTTTGCGCAGGGCGTAGATCTTCTTTTCGGCGGACTCCAGCATTTCGGCGGGAGTGCCCACTTCCTCAGATACCATTTCCTGGATCTCCGTGGCCGCCTGGTTCAGGCCCCGGAGCATGGATTTTTCCCGCACAATGTTGGCGTAGCGCACCACATTGGCAGCGGTGGGCGTGATCTCCATCAGCTGGAGAATGTAGTCCCGGGAATTGTCGTGATAGTACCCCAGTTCCTTCAGCTTGTCCAGTACCGTCACCGGGTCGATGGTCTGGGAGAAGTTGAACATGGTATAGATGGTTTCATAGATCTCCCGGTTCTGTTGGAGATAGAAATCCTCAGGCTTCAGGATTCCCACCACATCGGTGATGCAGCGGCTGTCGATCAAAATGGAGCCCAGGACTGCCTGCTCCGCCTCCAGTGACTGGGGCGGCTGCCGGGAAAGCAGTTCTTCATCCATGCTGTCTTCTCCTTTCTCTCGTAATCAGGGAAACGCTCCGCAGGCCAGGTCAGCGCCTCTTGCATGCGATAAAGGATCGTTTATGTTTGCACTCACTGTAGGGCGGGGGCTTGCCCCCGCCGACGCACCTATGGTTATACATATTTGCGTTTGACGCAACAGATTGCGTATCTCACCTGCTCGGCGGGGGCAAGCCCCCGCCCTACGATGGGTGCAATATGAATCGGTGCATCGGTGCGCTAAACGACCATTTAAATTATTTTACCGGCTGCATCCACTGCAGGGGATGTCATGCCGGAATTACGCCTCCACGATCTTTACGGTCAGGGGGGCGGAGATCTCATAGCCCAGCTTGCAGGTGACGGTATAAGTACCCACATTCTTGATGGGCTCGGCGATGACGATCTTTCTCTTGTCCAGCTTGATGCCGGCCTGCTTTTCCAGGGCATCGGCAATTTCCTGGTTGGTGATGGAGCCGAACAGCCTTCCGGCGCCGCCGCCCTTGCCGGTGACGGTGACGGTCATCTCCCGAAGCTGCTTGGAAACGGCCATGGCCTCGGCCTTCTCCCGGGCGATGCGCTCCTGGGTGGCCTTGTCGTTCATGCGCATGGTGTTGATGGCGTCGGGAGTGGCCTCGATGGCCAGCTTCCGGGGCAGCATGAAGTTCCGGGCGTAGCCGTCGGAAACCTCCAGCATCTGGCCCTTCTTGCCCTTGCCCTTGACGTCCTGCAGTAAGATTACTTTCATCGTAATTGTCTCCTTAAAATATAGATATAAGATATGAGATACGGGATATAAGATATTGCTGAGGCAGGATGCTTCCTATCCCGTGTCTCGTATCTTATATCTCCAAAAGGGATTTACTCCTCGTAGAACTTATCGATGGACGCGACCAGCTTGTCCAGAGCGTCCTTGACATTGATATTCTTCATCTGAGCCCCCGCGGTGGCCGTGTTGCCGCCGCCGCCCAGAGGCTCCAGGATCATCTGCACATTGGCGCTGCCGATGGACCGGGCGGAAATGATCACCTGGTCACCATCGGGGTACAGCACAAAGGAAGCGGTGATGCCGGAAATATTCAGCAGCTCGTCCGCGGCCTGAGCCGCCAGCACCCGGCTGGTGGGGGTATTCAGGGCGGCAATGGCGATCTCCTGCCGGTAAAGCCGGGAGGACTTGATGATCTGGTATTTTGCCATGGTGTCCTGGAAATCGTTCTGCAGCAAACGCTTGACCTCCGTGGGGTCCGCGCCCATGCGCCGCAGGGCGGCAGCGGCCTCAAAGGTCCGCTCGCCGGTACGGACGTTAAAGAACTTGGTATCCAGACAGATACCCGCCAGCAGGCACTTGGCCTCAATGGGAAGCACATCCTTCTTTTCCACAGCGTAGAGCAGGATCTCCGTCACCAGCTCCGAAGCGGAGGAGGCGTAGGTCTCATGGAGATTGACCACCACAGGACTGATATAATCCGCCGCCCGCCGGTGGTGATCCACCACGCAGACCTTGGAAATGGCCTCCAGCAGAGGCTTGCACTCCACCTGGTCCGGGCGGTTGGTATCCACCACCACCAGAATGCTGCGGTTGTCCGCCATCAGCAGCGCGTCCTGTCCGGACAGGAACACATCCTTATACTGAGGCTCCGCCCGGATCTCGTCAATGAGTCTCTGGGCGGAATTCTGCTCCAGATCGATGACAATATTGGCCTTTTTCCCCTTCTTCCGGCACAGGCAGCACACACCCACCGCCGCGCCCAGGGAATCCAGGTCCGCGTTTTTGTGGCCCATGATGAACACATGGCCGCTCTGGCCGATCAGCTCCATCATGGAGTTTGCCGTGACCCGGGACCGGACCTTGCTGGTATAGTCCGCCTCGGTACTGCGGCCGCCGTAGAAGGTGAAGTTGAAGCGGTCCTTGATCACCGCCTGGTCTCCGCCACGGCTCAGGGCCATTTCAATCCCCAGGGCAGCGAAATTGTAGCTTTCCTCAAAGGTCGCGCCGTCCACGCCCAGGCCGATGGAAATCGATGCCGGCAGTCCCGTAGGACTGGTGATCTCGTGGATATCTCCCAGCAGGGAGAACTTGTTGTCGGTGGCCCGCTTCAGGTCCCGCTTTTCGAAAATAAACAGGTAGCGGTTGCGTTCCAGCTTGCGGAGCAGCCCGTGATAGCCGTCGGTCCACTGGGTAATGGTATCGCCCAGCTTGGCGTTCAGAGTGGAGATGGCGTTTTCCGTCAGGTTTTTGGTCAGCTCCTCGTAATTGTCAATGAGGATGATGGAGACCACCGGGCGGGAACGGATATACTCATCCCGGACCTGGTACAGCTCCGTCAGATCGCAGAAATACAGCACGCCCAGCATGGTTCCCCGGTTGTCCTCGGCCCGGATGGCGGTGCCGTAGACCCGGTAACGCCGGGATCCCAGAGTCACGTCCTGGGGACTCTCATTTTTGCCGGAGGCCAGCCAGTCCGTTGAGAAATCCGGCAGGACCTCGTCCAGATTCTGCTCCATCATGGTGTCGGCATAGCCCGTCAGCTCGCTGAAGCGGCGGTTGGCCCAGATGATGCCGCCGTCACCCAGCCGGACAAGGACGGCAGGCAGGGGGCTCTCTCCCCGGCTGGTAGCCTCCATGGTGTTGGAGGCGGACTGAATATACTGCTGAAGCTGACGGTTGCGCCGGTTGCGGTCCATAATATACAGCATAAACACCAGCAGCGTCACCGAAGTCTCAGCGGCCGCCAGCCAGTAATGCTCCTCCAGCAGCGTCACCGCGCAGAACAGCGCCATGACGGCGAAGTACATTCCCATTCCCGGCCGAAGCAGTCTTCCCAGTTTCCTTTTCACTTGCTTTGCGCCTCCTTCCGGCAACGCTATGCCGCACGAATCCATAGTATACCCGCTATTATAGCAAATCCAGCCAAATCCTGCAACAGGTTTTCCTTTATTTCCGTAAAAAAGGCTTTAAAAATAATGGTATACTTTTTCCTGTTTTTGTGTTATACTAACACGGATGGCGCCGGGGTGGGCTTTTCCCGGGCATTTTTTACAGAACGCGGCGGCAGGCTGCCGCGGAAAAGAAAGATAATTGCAGGCGTTTTTCCGCAAAAGGCGATTCAGGGCTGTATTGCGCAAAAGCGGTTGCCTGTTTGTTGTGCGTGAAAACACGCGGACATCATTTACGAACAATTGAAAGGAGTATTTTTTTGGCAGAAAAACTGAAAATTATCCCTCTGGGCGGTCTGGATGAGATCGGAAAAAACATCACCGTCCTGGAGTACGGCAAAGACATGATCGTGGTAGACTGCGGCGTGGGCTTTCCTGAGGAGGATATGTACGGCGTGGATCTGGTGATCCCGGACTTCTCCTACCTGGTAGCCAACCAGAAAAAGCTGCGGGGCTTCTTTATCACCCACGGCCATGAGGATCATATCGGCTCCATCCCCTATGCCATGCGGGATGTCAACTGTCCCATTCACGGTACGGCCATGACCAACGGCCTGATCAAGCTGAAGCTGGAGGAACACCGGCTGGCCGACAAGGTCAAGCTGATCACCCACAAGCCCGGCGACGTGGTCAAGGCCGGCTGCTTTACCGTGGAATTCATCCACGTGAACCACTCCATTGCCGACGCGGTGGCCTTCGCCATTCAGACCCCCGTGGGCACCGTGGTCTTCACCGGAGACTTTAAGATCGATCCCACCGCCAAGGACGGCATGATGGATCTGGCCCGGCTGGGGCAGCTGGGCAACCAGGGCGTACTGGCCCTGCTGGCCGACTCCACCAATGTGGAGCGAAACGGATATACCCCCAGCGAGAATCTGGTGGCCGAAAGCCTGGACCGCCAGTTCAAAAACTGTGACCAGCGGATCATCGTCACCACCTTTGCCTCCAACATGCACCGGATCCAGTCCATCCTGAATACCGCCCAGCGCTACGGCCGGAAGGTGGCCGTCACCGGACGGAGTATGGAAAACGTGCTGAAGGTCGCCCAGGAGCTTGGCTATCTGAAGGTCAAGCAGGGGACCATTGTGGATCTTGCCGCCATCAAGAGCCTGCCCAGGAACAAGATCGTCATCGTTTCCACCGGTTCCCAGGGCGAGAACATGTCCGCCCTGTACCGCATGGCCTTCAATACCCACAAGCAGGTGGAGATCACCGCGGGCGACCGGATCATCATTTCCGCCTCCGCCATCCCCGGCAATGAGAAGGCCATCTCCAAGATCATCAACGAGCTCTACCGCAAGGGAGCCGACGTGGTCTATGAAAAGAGCGAGGGCCTGCATGTCTCCGGTCACGCCTGTCAGGAGGAGCTGAAGATCATCCACGGTCTTGTAAAGCCCAGATTCTTCCTGCCGGTCCACGGCGAGCAGCGGCATCTGCAGATCCACTCCAAGCTGGCCCAGCAGATGGGCATGTCTCCGAAAAATATCTTCATCGGCGAGATCGGCACCGTGTTCGAACTCACCGGAAAGACCTGCAAGGTCACGGGTACGGTCCCCGCGGGCAGAGTCTTCGTGGACGGCACCGGTGTGGGAGACGTGGGCAGCGTGGTGCTGCGTGACCGCAAGCACCTGGCCGAGGACGGCATGATCGTGGTCTGCGTGAATCTCAGCGCCGAGGACGGCAGTGTGGTCACCGGCCCCGACATCATCACCCGGGGCTTCATCTATGTCAAGGAATCCGAGGAGCTGATGGATTCTTTGCAGAATGTGGCCATGGAAGCCATTGACCGGTGCCAGCGCAAGCATATCCGGGACTGGTCCTCCATCAAGACCGCCATCAAAAACGACCTGAGCGGCTATCTGTACAAGGCCACCAAGCGCAATCCCATGATCCTGCCGGTCATTTCGGAAGTGTAAGCACAAAGCCGCCCTTTCCCCGGGGCGGCTTTCTTTACGGATGAAATTTTCTGTGCGAAAGCAAGGGGAAACGGACCCCTTTTCCACAATCGTTTTGAGGCGTTCGCGGAAATGATCGTTTAGCGGCCCAACGGCCCCCTCTGATGAGGGGGCTGTCAGCGAAGCTGACTGGGGGAGAGAAAGCCTGAAAGCTTTCGCATTCTTGGCAAATACGGGAAAAGACGGAACGTTTTCTCTCCCTCAGCGACAGCTCCCTCATCAGAGGGAGCCTTGTGGGTGCGCAGCAACCATCGGAGCGCTAAACGATCATTTTTCATTCTGCATTTCGTGTTTTCTGAAAGTTGGGGTATTCCTATGCATTACTATTTTGCTCCCATGGAGGGGCTGACGGACAGCGTGTTCCGGCGGTTGCACCATCAGTATTTCCCCGGCGTGGACCGGTATTATATGCCCTTCCTCTCCCCCACCGTACACCGGAGCCTGAGCCATAAAGAGGAACGGGAGCTGCCGCCGGCGGACAGCGTGAATTTCGCCGCAGTCCCCCAGATTCTGACCAAAAACGCCGAAGATTTTCTCTGGGCGGCGCAGGTCTGCCGGGACCGGGGCTATGACGAGATCAATCTGAACACCGGCTGCCCCTCCGGCACCGTGGTGGCAAAGGGCAAGGGCAGCGGTATGCTCCGGGATGCAGAGGCATTGGACGCCTTTCTGGATGCGGTTTTTCAGAAGACGCCCCTGCCCGTCTCCGTCAAGACCCGGCTGGGACTGGAAAGCCCGGAGGAATTTCCGGCCATTCTGGAAGTTTTCAACCGCTACCCCATCCGGGAGCTGACCGTGCATCCCAGGGTCCGCAGGCAGTTCTATGACGGAGAGGTGGATGGGGAGATGTTCGCCTATGCCATGAAGCACAGCAAAATCCCTCTGTGCTATAACGGCAATCTTTTTACTCTGTCCCAAATCAATGCGCTCCAGGCTCAGTATCCCCAGCTTCCCGCCGTCATGCTTGGCCGGGGTCTGATCGCGGACCCCGGAATGCTCTCCGGCGGCACGGACATCGCATTGCTGGAGCGCTTCATGAACGAGCTTCTGGAAATCTACGAAGCGGACTTCGGCGGCAGCCGCAACGCCATGTTCCGATTGAAGGAACACTGGAGCTACCTGCACACCCGCTTCGCGGGCAGCGACAGGCTGTGGAAGCGGCTTCGGAAAACCACGGATGTTTCCGAATTTCGCAGCATCACCCGGGAGATCTTCCACACGCTGCCTCTGCAGCCCGTTCCATAATACGAAACGCTGTCACCGGGGTGACAGCGTTTCGTGTTATTCGGGAAAAGCGCAGGAGGGATGCTTCGGGGAAGCGCATATCTTCCCCCTCAAGGAGCGGCCCATCGCCGAGGGTGCATTCCGCCCCACAGCATGACGCCGCGCAGGGATCATCCCAGCTGGATATAACCCAGGGAGATCTTGTCGTAGGACACCTCCATGGGATGGTTCTCCACGGCGTCGGCCAGGAGCTGGTTGGTACGCTCGCCCACCCAGTCCTGCTGGGCATAGTACTTCCAGCGGGGCTGGCTGCCCACGAAATACATCACATGGTAGCCATAAGGACTCTTCACCAGACCGTAATCACCGGTTTCCCGGGTGGTGTCAAAGCACCAATCGTTGAAGGAATCCACCATCTGGCCCTCATAGACCCGCTCGTAGAGGCCGCCGTTGGTATTGGAGCCGCCGTCCTCGGATTTTTCATTGGCCAGAACGGCGAAGCTGTCCTCGGTCATCTCCCCTGCCAGCCAGGAATCCAGAACCTCCTGGGCGTCTTTCTCGCATTGGGCCCACTCCTCGTCGGAATAGGTGGTCGTACCGTTTTCGTCGGTGGTACCGCCATCCACGCCGATGAGGATGTGACGCACATCCACGGCCAGAGCGTCCTTGGTAATGCCGCTCTGGGAATACTCCTGCTCATGAGCGGCGAAGTACTCCTCCAGCTCCGCATCGGAGGGCACCAGCTTGGCGGTCTCCGCCTCATAATAGGGAATGCCCTTGAAATAGTTTTCCTCGTAACGGACGAACTCATCAAAGCCTGCGCCGGGACCGATGTTGTACAGCAGCAGATCCTCCAGCGTCATGCCGTAGGATTCGGCGTTTTTCTCCAGAGAGGGCTTCAGCTCCTCCAGGGTTTTCCGGTCCTCCTGGCTCATTTCCAGCCCGGCTTTTTCCGCCTCCAGCGCCATGGACTGGACCTGGTGCCAGTTGTTCAGGGCGCACTGGAGGAAATACTGCTGCCAGGTCATATCCTCAGACTCCATGGAAACCTGGGTATCCAGAGGCTGGGTGTAGTCCAGACCGAAATAGGAGGCGTAGGCCCCGTAATTGCTCAAAAAGCCCTGGACCTCCATCCAGTAGTACACCTGAAGCTGGCCGTTGGTCAGCTCCGCGTCGCCGATGGTGGCCACCACGGTGTCTTTGTTGTCCAGAGCCTCCTGGTCGGTGACGGTATAGGTACCCTTGCAGGTCACGTCATCGGGATTGCCGTCAGGGGGAACCGTGGCAGGCGCCGCTTCGGTGGTCGCGGCGGCGGTAGCCTCCTCACTGGGCTGCGTGGGCTGGGCGGTCTTTTTCATGCCGGACACCAGCAGGGCGACCAGCACCGCCAGCAGAACCACCGCAGCCGCCACTACCAGGGCAATCTTACCGGGAGTGGCCTTGACCCCCTCACGAATGGGCTCCGTGGGCGTGTCCTGGGCATGCGCAGCTTCTTCGGCAGACGCAGTCTCTTCGGCGGGCGCAGTCTCTTCGGCAGACGCAGTCTCTTCGGCAGGCGCAGTCTCTTCGGCGGGCGCGGCCTCTTCAGCAGCGGCAGCCTTTTCAACGGGCGCTGCCTCTTCAGCAGAAGCGGTCTCTTCGGCGGAAACGGGTGCCGTTTCTCCGCCGGTGACGGGTGCCTCTTCCGCGGCATTGTCCCTGCCGCAGCTGGGGCAGAGAGTGGTATTTTCCTCCAGATCCGCCTGGCAATATTTGCATTTTTTCATGAAAGAATCCTCATTTCTCCGCTAAACGGGTAAACATTCCTGCATAGTCTACCACGGAACCGGCCCGAATGCAAGGCGCTTTCATAGAATGTTTACAAAATGCCTCCGTGAGGCCGTTCCTTTCCTCTTTTTCCCGCATCCGCTCTTGAAAACGCCCCGAAAAAATGTTATTATTCATAGTTGACAAAGTATCATCGGAGGAATCCCCTAATGAACACCAAAACCACCGTCATTTCTCAGGCAGAGCTGGACAGCCAGTTTGCCTATTGCGATAAGATTGCCGCCTACTGGCAGGGTCAGGGCATCGTCCCCACCGCCTATGTGGAAACCTACGGCTGCCAGCAGAACGAGGCCGACTCCGAAAAGCTCCGGGGATATCTGGCCCAGAGCGGCTATACCATCGGCAATCAGGCCGAGGGCGCGGATGTGGTGATCCTCAACACCTGCGCCATCCGGGAGCACGCCGAGCAGCGGGTCTTCGGCAACCTGGGCGCCCTGACCCACACCAAGCGCCGCCATCCGGGGCAGAAGATCTTCCTGTGCGGCTGCATGGCGGGAGAGACCAAGGTCTCCGACCGGGTCAGAGCCAGCTACCCCCATGTGGACGGTGTCTTCTCTACCCACCACCTGTGGCAGTTTCCGGAAATTCTGTGGAACGTACTCAGCGCAAAGAAGCGCCAGTTCTTTATTCAGGACGAGCCCGGCTCCATCGCCGAGGGGATTCCCCAGGTCCGGGACTCCCAGCTGAAGGCCTGGGTTTCCATCATGTACGGCTGCAACAATTTCTGCACCTACTGCATCGTCCCCTATGTCCGGGGCCGGGAGCGCAGCCGCCAGCCGGAGGATATCCTGCTTGAGTGCCGGAAGCTGGTGGAAAGCGGCGTGAAGGACATCACCCTGCTGGGCCAGAACGTCAATTCCTACGGCAAGGACTTAAGCTGCGGCATGGATTTTGCCGACCTGCTGGCGGCCATTGCTGAGATTCCCGGGGACTTTCTGATCCGCTTTATGACCAGCCACCCCAGAGACGCCTCCCACAAGCTTTTTGACACCATGGCCAAATACCCCAAGATCGCCAAGCAGCTGCATCTGCCCTTCCAGTCCGGGTCCACCCGGGTCCTGAAAGCCATGAACCGCCACTATGACCGGGAAACCTACCTGGAAAAGGTGAACTACGCCAAAAGCGTCATGCCCGGTCTGGTGCTGACCTCCGATGTCATCGTAGGCTTCCCCGGAGAGACGGAGGAAGAATTTGAGGAAACCATTTCCCTGATTCAGCAGGTCCATTATGACAGCCTGTTCACCTTCATCTTCTCTCCCCGGCCAGGCACCCCCGCCGCCTCCATGGAGGACATCACCCCCAAGGAGGAGAAAAACCGCCGCTTTGATCGGCTCTGCGCGGTGCAGAACGCCATCTCCGAGGAGATCCACGCAGGCTACATCGGACAAACCCTTCGCTGCCTGGTAGACGGCAGGGACAAGGACCTGCTCACCGCCCGGACCGAGGGCGGACGGTTGGTGCGCTTCGCCGGTGGCGACGACCTCATCGGCACCTTCCGGGACCTCACCATCACCGGCGCCACCACCTGGAGCCTGACAGGAGAAATGCGTGATGCCAAATAAGCGCATCTGGGTTTTCTCTCCCTGATTTCCTGACCCATTCCATTGAGATTCCATAACGGTGCCGCTTCCCCGGAATTTGTGTAAATGATCGTTTATCGCACCGACGCACCGATTCATGTTGCACCCATCGTAGGGCGGGGGCTTGCCCCCGCCGAGCAGGTGAGATACGCAATCTGCTGCGTCAAACGCAAATATGTATAACCATAGGTGCGTCGGCCGGTACTTTTTTCATCCACGAAGTGGATACCATCATTTTGCATTTATAAAGAAGGACGGTGCTTATGGCCACCAACGAAAAAGAGCTGACCCCCATGCGGCGGCAGTATTATGAGATGAAGGAGCGCAACCGCGACTGCATCCTGTTCTTCCGTCTTGGGGATTTTTATGAGATGTTCGATGAGGATGCCAAGCTGGCCGCCCGGGAGCTGGATCTGACCCTGACCACCCGGGACCGGGGCAAGCCCAAGGAAGAGCAGACCCCCATGTGCGGCGTGCCCTATCACAGCGTGGATTCCTATATCGCAAGGCTTGTCCAGAAGGGCTACAAGGTGGCCATCTGCGAGCAGATGGAGGACCCCGCCACGGCCAAGGGACTGGTGGACCGGGACATCACCCGCATCGTCACCCCCGGCACCGTCACGGAAAGCTGTATGCTGGACGAGAACAAAAACAATTATCTAGGCTGCGTCTACGGCGAAAGCGGCCGGTTCGGCCTGGCCTTCTGCGACGTGTCCACCGGTGCCTTTTTCGCCACCGTCTGCGCCGATCCCCAGAACGTGGCCTCGGAGCTGGGCCGATTCGCCCCCAGCGAGGTCATCCGCTATGGCTCTAACGTGGACTGTGAGCCCATTGAAGACGCCATCTTCCGCCGGCTGAACTGCTGCGTGGATGAGGGAAGATCCGAGCTGTTCCAATTGGAAGCGGCGGAAGCACTGCTGGAAAAACACTTCGGAAAGGATCTGGCCCAGCTGGGGCTTACCGGTATGCCCGCCGCCATCATTGCCAGCGGCGCCCTGCTGCAGACCCTGCTGACCCTGCAGAAAAACGACCTGGCCCACATCCGCCAGCTGCAATACTATACCACAGGCCGCTTTATGGAGCTGGATATGGATGCCCGGCGGAATCTGGAGCTGACCGAGACTATGCGCTCCAAGGAAAAGAAGGGGACGCTGCTGTGGGTGCTGGACAAGACCCACACCGCCATGGGCGGGCGGATGCTCCGGTCCTGGCTGGAAAAGCCCCTGCTGGACCCGGTGGAGATCACCCGCCGCCACAGCGCCGTGGAGGAGCTGGTGGATTCCGTCATGGTCCGGGGAGAGCTGGAGGAAGCGCTGCGGGAGGTCACGGACCTGGAACGGGTCATGACGAGAATCGTCACCGGCACCGTCAACTGCCGGGACCTGCTGGGCCTGGCCCGGGGCTTCCGGGCGCTGCCGGAGGTGAAGGCCCAGCTGCAAAAATGCGATGCTCCCCTGCTCAAGAAACTGGAGCAGGCCATCGATCCCCTGACAGACTGCGCCGACCGGATCGAGAACACCATCGTGGACGCTCCTCCCCTGACCATCCGGGAGGGCGGCATCATCCGCAAGGGTGCCGACCCGGAAGCCGACCGGCTGCGGGACATCATGGAGGGCGGCAGCGGTACCATCGCCGCCATCGAAGCCTCCGAACGGGAGAAAACCGGCATCCGGACACTGAAGGTGGGCTTCAACCGGGTCTTCGGCTATTATATTGAAGTGTCCAAGTCCTTTATGGACCAGGTTCCCGCCAACTACGTCCGAAAGCAGACCCTGGCCAACTGTGAGCGCTACATCACCCAGGAGCTGAAGGAGCTGGAAAACCAGGTCCTCACCGCCAAGGACCGGCTGACGGCTCTGGAATACCAGATCTTCAGCCAGCTCCGGGAGTTCCTGGCCCAACAGGCCGCCCGGGTCCAGCAGACCGCCGCCGCGGTGGCCGCCGCGGACACCCTGTGCAGTCTTGCCGCCGTGGCGGTCCAGCGGGGCTACTGCCGTCCCGAGATCACCCTGGGCCGGGAGATCTCCATCACTGACGGCCGCCACCCCGTGGTGGAGGCCATGCTGCGCGATTCCCTGTTCGTTCCCAACGACACCCACCTGGGCGCCGACGAGGATACCGTTTGCATCATCACCGGCCCCAATATGGCCGGTAAATCCACCTACATGCGGCAGGTGGCGCTCATCGTGCTGATGGCCCAGATGGGCTCCTTCGTCCCCGCGAGAAGTGCCAAAATCGGTCTGGTGGACCGGGTCTTCACCCGGATCGGTGCCAGCGACGACCTGGCCTCCGGCCAGTCCACCTTCATGGTGGAAATGGCGGAGGTGGCCTCCATTCTGAAATACGCCACCTCCCGGAGCCTGCTGATCCTGGACGAGATCGGCCGGGGCACCTCCACCTACGACGGCATGGCCATTGCCCGGGCGGTGCTGGAATATGCCGCCAGTCCCAAGCGTCTGGGGGCCAAAACCCTCTTTGCCACCCACTATCATGAGCTGTCCACCCTGGAGGACAAGCTGCCCAATGTGAAAAACTACAACATCGCCGTAAAAAAGCGGGGCGAACAGATGATCTTCCTGCGAAAGATCGTCCCCGGCGCCACCGACGACAGCTACGGCATTGAGGTGGCCAAGCTGGCGGGGATTCCCAACCCGGTGATCACCCGGGCCAGAGAGATCCTGGCAGAGCTGGAAGCCGGAGGCACGGCCCCCGCCCCCGCGGCGCCCAGGGAACCGGAGGATCAGGTAAGTATGCTGGACCTGACGGGACAGCGGATCATCTCCGCCCTGTCCGGCATCTCCGTGGAGACCCTGACACCCATCGAAGCCATGAATGAATTGTACAAGCTCAAGAAAATGTTGGACTAAGGTATGAAAAAAAGTCACAATATCAGCCTATCCCTCACCCATCAGGAAACCGTCTCCGGCTTTTGCTACCTGGCCTTTCAGCTGCTGGTGCTGCCCAGTCTGCTGACCTGGGGCAATGCCCGGCTATCCCGCCCCCTGTCCTCGGCGGAGCTGAATTTTGTCTTTTATCTGATCAATTTTCTGGCCGTCGGGCTGATCTTCCGGGGCTTTCTGGGCCGCGGCGCGGGCATTGCCTGGAAGCACCCGGCTTACCTGTGCCAGGCGGTCATTCTGGGTCTGGCAGCCTACTACGCCTGTAACCGGGCCGTGGGCTGGGTCATCGGTCTGCTGGTCCCCTCCTTCTCCAACTACAATGACGCCTCCATCGCCGCCATGAGCCAAAACGGGTATTTTCTCACCTTCCTGGGCACGGTGATTCTGGTACCGCCGGTGGAGGAATGCCTGTACCGGGGACTGATCTTCCGGAACCTTTACGGAAAATCCCCCTGGGCAGCCTACACCGTGTCCATTCTGGCCTTTGCCATGATCCATATTCTGGGCTATGTGGGCGTGTATTCTCCCCTGGAGCTTCTGATGGCGGTGCTGCAGTACCTTCCCGCGGGACTGTGCCTGGCCTGGAGCTACACCAAGGCGGACACCATCGTTGCCCCCATTGTGATCCATGGGGTGATCAATTTCATCGGAATCTACGGTCTGAGGTAACAATATGCCAAAAATTACGCAATTATCTCCCCATATCGCCAATCTCATCGCCGCGGGCGAGGTGGTGGAGCGCCCCGCCTCCGTGGCAAAGGAGCTGCTGGAAAACGCCGTGGACGCGGGAGCTTCCAAGGTCACCATCGAAATCCGGGACGGCGGCATGACCTTTCTGCGGGTCACGGACAACGGCTGCGGCATGGAAGCGGAGGATGCCCGGACGGCATTTCTGCGCCACGCCACCTCCAAGCTCCGCACCGCCGAGGATCTGGCCGCCATTGGGACCATGGGCTTCCGGGGAGAAGCCCTTGCCGCCATCGCCTCCGTCAGCCGCATTGACCTGCTGACCAAGACGGCGGGATCCGTTTCCGGCACAAGCCTGCATCTGGAGGGGGGACAGATTCTGGAGGAATCGGAAGCCGGGTGCCCCGACGGCACCACCATCATCATCCGGGACCTGTTCTTCAACACCCCCGCCCGGATGAAGTTTATGAAAGCCGACACCGTGGAGGGCGGACGGGTAGCCGCCGCCGTACAGCTGCAGGCCCTGGCCCACCCGGAGGTGGCCTTCCAGTTCCTGCGGGACGGCAAATCCGTCCTCTCCACCCCCGGCACCGGCGGATTACAGGCGGCGGTCTACTGCGTCTACGGACGGGAGTGCGCCCAGATGGTGCCGGTGAACAGCCGGTGGGATGATTATTCCCTTACCGGCTTCGTCTCCAAGCCCACCGACGCCCGGCCCAGCCGGAATCTGCAGACCTTCTTTGTCAACGGCCGGCCCGTGAAGTCCAAGCTGCTCATCGCCGCTCTGGAGGAGGCCTACCGGAATCAGATCATGGTGGGTAAATTCCCCGCCTGCGTGCTGCATTTGACCCTTCCCGCCGGCGCCGTGGACGTAAACGTCCATCCGGCCAAAACGGAGGTCAAGTTTCTTTCCGAAAAAGCGGTCTTCGACTGTGTCCACTACGGCGTTCTCGGTGCCCTGAACAAGCAGCCGGACCGGCCCGAAGTGAAATTCAAACCCACGCCAATGGATTCTTCCTCCGTAGGGGGCGATGCCCACATCGCCCCTCCAGCCGCTCCCTCCATGGGAGCCAATGCCCACACTCAGCCAACCGCCGCACCCAAAAAGGACACCTTCTTCCGCACCATGACGGCGGAGGAATACAAGACCTTCTCCGCCGCCGTAAAGGACGCCCCCCAGCCCCGGAAGGAGGCTGCCGCGGCGGCAGCGGCGAAGATCGAGCGCCCCGCCAACATGCCCCTGCGGGAGTTCGTCATGATGCCCCAGATGCATGCAAAGGCACCTGATCCCACCGTAGGGGGCGATGCCCACATCGCCCCAGCTCCCGTAAAAGATGCGTCCCCTCCCGGGCCGCTGAGGGCATCAACCCCCGCTCAGACGGAGGAACCGCCCGTTCCGGAGGAAATGGAGCAGACCGTCCTAAACATGCCCCAGGCGCCTCAGTGGCGGATGGTGGGGGAGCTTTACAACACCTACATCCTTGTGGAGCAGGGGGAGGAAGCCTTCCTCATTGACAAGCACGCCGCCCATGAGCGAATCCTCTTTGAGAAGCTGAAGGCCAACCAGGAGAAGATCAGCGCCCAGGCCCTTCTGACTCCCCTTCCCGTCCGGCTGAACCCCGCCGCCGCGGCGGAACTGCTGGCCAACCGGGATATGCTGGACGAGCTGGGCTTTGAGATCGACGAATTCGGGGAGAATACCCTGCTTCTGCGGCAGATCCCCATGGATCTGGATCCGGAGGCCGCCGCGGACGCTTTGGAATCCCTGGCAGCCGATCTGCTGAATGGCCGCCGGGAACACAGGGACACCGTCCGGGACGAGCTGCTGCATACCGTGGCCTGCAAGGCCGCCATCAAGGCCGGCTGGGTCAACGACCAGCAGGAGCTTCTGGCCGTGGCCGGAGAGGTCATGTCCCGGGAGGAGCTGAAATACTGCCCCCACGGACGGCCCATCTGCGTTTCCCTGAGCAAGAAGCAGCTGGAAAAACAGTTTAAGCGCACTTAATGCGAATATGCAAGGAAACATCCCCTGCCGGTATGTGATTCATGGATATTGGTGACAATTCCGTCGTAATGGAGTTTTCCTCGTAAATGATCGTTTATGTTTGCACTCACTGTAGGGCGGGGGCTTGCCCCCGCCGACGCACCTATGGTTATACATATTTGCGTTTGATGCGGCAGATTGCGTATCTCACCTGCTCGGCAGGGGCAAGCCCCCGCCCTACGATGGGTGCAATATGAATCGGTGCGTCGGTGCGCTAAACGACCATTTACAGCAGGCAATTCAGATACAGCTGAACAAATCGGGAAGGAGGTCCTGCCCTTGAACAATATTATCTGCATCGCCGGACCCACAGCTTCCGGGAAGACGGCTCTGGCGGTGGAGCTGGCAAAGGAATTAAACGGCGAAGTGGTCTCCTGCGACTCCATGCAGGTGTATAAGCGCATGGACATCGGCACCGCCAAGCCCACCCGGGAGGAAATGCAGGGGATCCCCCACCACATGATCGATGTGGCGGAGCCGGAGGAGGATTTTTCCGTCAGCCGCTACTGCGAGATGGCCGCTCCCATTGTGGACGATATTCTCAGCCGGGGCAAAACCGCCGTCATCGCGGGAGGCACGGGACTTTATATGGACTCCCTGATCCGGGGCAACGCCTTCGCCCCCTTCCCCTCCACCGGAGTCCGGGAACGGCTGGAACATCAGGCAGACGCGGAGGGGATGGAAGCCATGCTCTCCCGGCTGCGGTCCGTCGATCCGGAAGCCGCCGCCCGGCTGCACCTGTCGGACCGCAAACGTATCCTGAGAGCGCTGGAGGTATTCCTGGAAACGGGAGAAACCATCACGGACCACAACCGCCGGACTCAGACCATACCGCCCAGATACCGGCCGCTGTGGCTGGGTCTGGACTTTGCGGACCGGGCACAGCTGTACCGCAGGATCGATGCGCGGGTGGGTCTGATGCTGGAAATGGGGCTGGTGAAGGAAATCCAGGACCTTCTGGCCAGCGGCATTCCGGCAAAAGCCACCTCCCTGCAGGCCATCGGCTACAAGGAATTCGTGGCCGCTCTGAATGGAGAAGGTACCCTGGAGGAAGCCGCCGATCAGGTCCGGCAATCCTCCCGCCGCTACGCCAAACGGCAGCTGACCTGGTTCCGCCGGAACCAAAGCATCCACTGGCTCACCCGGTCCCCCGGGGAGGAAGGGGAAGAAATAATTGCCCGGGCCCGACAGGTTCTTCGGGAATTTGACAACTGAAACATGCTAGCATATGTACATCCTCAAAGAAAGAAGGTATACATATGTCTGAAGCAGTAAATTTACAGGAGGCCATTCTCAAGGAGGTCCGCCGGGACAAGGTTCCCGTGACCCTGTTCCTGATGAACGGCTTCCAGCTCCGGGGAACGATCACGGGCTATGACAGCTTTGTGGTGGTTCTGGTGACCGATGGCAAGCAGCAGATGATCTACAAGCACGCCATCTCCACCCTGGCCCCCATGAAGCCTCTGAAAGCCGCAGCAGTCACTGTGTAACGCGAAAGGGCAACGGAGCATTTTCCGCTGCCCTTTTGCGTTTCTTAATGAAAATGGAAAGTTGAAAATTACGGAATCGCTTCGCGATATGTTTTTTGATTGATGGCTGCCAAAATCGTCAGGTAAATGATCGTTTATGCTTCGTTGGTTACTGCGCACCCACAAGGCTCCCTCTGATGAGGGAGCTGTCGCGAAGCGACTGAGGGAGAGAAAACGTTCCGACAGCCCCCTCGTCAGAGGGGGCCTTGGGGACGCTAAACGATCATTTACGCCAGAAAGGATGGCATGGAACTGCACCTTGGCAGAATACCAGGATTTTCAATTCTCAATATAGAAACTCAGAAAGAAGGCCATATAACATGAGTATTGCCGAAAACGTCGCCCGGATCCGGGCGGAAATGGAAGCCGCGGCCCTTGCCTGCGGCAGGGACCCAAAGGAAATCCAGCTCTGCGCCGCCACCAAAATGAACGATGCCGATGCCGTCCGGCAGGCCATCGCCGCGGGGGTGGACTGCTGCGGCGAAAACCGGGTCCAGGAGCTCACCGCAAAGCTGTCCCAGAACGCCTACGCGGGCGCTCCCGTCCATTTCATCGGCCATCTGCAGACCAACAAGGTCCGGCAGGTGGTGGGAAAGGTGTCCCTGATCCAGAGCGTGGACAGCGAGCATCTTCTGCTGGCCATCCAGAAGGAAGCGGCCCGTCAGGGAATGATTCAGGATATTCTGCTGGAGGTCAACATCGGCCAGGAGGAAAGCAAATCCGGTTTCGGAGCGGAGGATATCCTTCCTCTGGTGGAAAAAGCAGGGGAATTTCCAAACATATGTATTAAAGGGCTCATGGCAATCCCTCCAATTTCGCATAATTCGGGAGAAAATCTGAAGTTTTTTCAAAAAATGTTCCAATTAACTGTTGACATAAAGAAGAAAATAGACGATAATGTCAAGGTGGACTGTTTATCCATGGGCATGTCGGGGGACTTCCCGGACGCCATCGCGTGCGGCAGCACAATGATCCGCGTCGGCACCGCCATCTTCGGTGCCAGAAACTATGCCAAGGATTCATCTCAATGATGTGAAGATATACTAGGAGGAAACATAGAATGAGCTTTTGGGATAACGTAAAGAAATTTGCCCAACCCTACGCCGATGATGAATATGACGACTACGACGAGGATGAAGACTACGCCGATGATTATGACGAACCCGCCGAAGCGCCTTCCCGCCGCAGCACCCGCCGCGCCAGCGCCCCTGCTCCCGCCCCCGCTCCCGAGGAGGAGGATGAGAGCGACGGTTTTGGTTTCGCCCCGGTGACCTCCGGCGTTTCCGCCGCTCCCGCCACCGGCTTTACCGGTCAGATTCTGAATTCCAGCTCCACCAACAAGCAGGAAGTCGTTCTGTTCCGTCCCGGCAGCTTCAACGACACCTCCAAAGCCGCCGATGACCTGCGCAACCGCCGGGCCGTAATCGTCAACATGGAAAACGTGGACAAGGCCATGGCCCGCCGGGTGGTGGACTTCCTCTCCGGCTGTGTCTACGCCCTGGACGGCGACGTGAAGAAGATCGCCCAGTCGGCTTACCTGTTCTGCCCCCACAATATGGATATCGTGGGCGACCTGGAGACCCTGCAGGCCGAGGTAGAAAGCTATATTTGATATTTTGCACCCGGGCTGACCCCGGCCAAACACCGGAGCCGCTCTGAGGCAGCTGATAGAACATGACAGATAGGAAGGAGAACATTTTATGTTTACACCGCAGCAAATCGACCAGATTTCCTTTGGCCGGGCAACCTTCGGCGGCTACGATATGCAGCAGGTTGACGAATTCCTGGAGCCTCTGACCGAGGATTATGTCACCCTTTATAAGGAGAACGCCCTGCTCAAGAGCAAGATGCGCGTTCTGGTCGGCAAGCTGGAAGAGTACCGCAAGAACGAGGCCTCCATGAAGGAAGCCGTCGTCAACGCCCAGAAGACCTGCGACAAGATGGTTATGGAGGCCGAGGCCAAGTGTGCCCGGATGCTGTCCTCCGCCAGCGCCGCGGCTGACGCCAGAAACAACGACGCTCTGGTCTCCGCCGAGGATGCCCGGGTGGAAGAGGCCCGCCGGACCGCCGCCGCCAAGATCGGCGAGCTGCAGGATCAGCTCCGCACCTGCATCCAGGCGCTGGAGCGCATCAAGGGTGCCAACGCCCCCGCCGCAGCCCCCGCCCCCGTCGCTCCCGTTGCCCCCGTTGCTCCGGCTCCCCGGCCCTCCAGCGATGACGTGGCCGATGAGATCGCCCAGAATGTGGAAGCCATTGTCGGCACCACCGTGGATCACGCCCCCAAGGCCGCTCCCAAGCACCCCACCGCCAACGATTCCACCACCAGCAAATTCGCCAGCCTGAACCTGCAGTTTGGCCGCAATTACGATCCCAAAAACAAGTAATTTCTGAAATTCGATATTCCCAACGCCAGGACGAGGACACGAGAAATCGCACACCGTTTCCAGAGAGCTGCCGGCCGGTGCAAGGCAGCAGACAGGAGCCTTTTTCTTATCACCTCCGAGCAGCGCGCCGAACCAGCAGTAGGCCGCGCCGGGAAGCGCCCGATATCGCGCCTTTGAGTGCCGGTCCAGGAGGCCGGAACAAGAGTGGTACCGCAGAGGTTTACGCGCCTTTGTCTCTTATTCTGAGACAAGGGCGCCTTCCTTTTTTCGTAACCATTCCATCGCAGCCTTATACCGCCAGATAAATGATCGTTTACGTTTCGATGGTTGCTGTGAACGTACAAGGCTCCCTCTGATGAGGGAGCTGTCGCGAAGCGACTGAGGGAGAGAATATGTTCCGTGTCTTTTCCTGTATTTACCAGGAATGTGAAAGCTTTCAGGCTTTCTCTCCCCCAGTCAGCTTCGCTGACAGCCCCCTCGTCAGAGGGGGCCTTGGGGACGCTAAACGACCATTTACACATCAAATTTTGATTGATTTTTCAAATGGAGGTCACATTCCAATGGACTATAAAAACACCATCATCACCCCCAAGACCAGCTTCCCCATGAAGGCCGGTCTGCCTGCCCGGGAGCCCGGTATGCTGAAAAGCTGGGAGGAGCAGGACCTATACAACGCCATGCTGGAAAAGAACCGGGATCTGCCCCCCTTCGTCCTGCATGACGGCCCTCCCTTCTCTAACGGCGATATCCACATGGGCCACGCTCTGAACAAGACCCTGAAGGATTTTATCGTCCGCAGCCACGCCATGATGGGCTACTACACCCCCTACGTCCCCGGCTGGGACAACCACGGTCTGCCCATTGAGACCGCCATCATCAAAAAGAGCAAGCTCAACCACAAGGCCATGCCCGTCCCCGAATTCCGGGCTGCCTGTGAGGAGTTCGCCGAGACCTATATCCAGCGCCAGATGGCCGGCTTCAAGCGTCTGGGCGTGGTGGGCGACTGGGAGCATCCCTACCGCACCATGGACCGGCACTTCGAGGCCCAGGAGGTCAAGGTCTTCGGCCGGATGTTTGACAAGGGCTACGTCTACAAGGGCCTGAAGCCCGTTTACTGGTGCCCCGTCTGCGCCACCGCCGTGGCCGAGGCCGAGATCGAGTATCACGAGGATCCCTGCACCTCCGTTTACGTCAAGTTCCCCATGAAGGATGACCTGGGCAAGCTCTCCGGCTTCGACCTGAGCAAGACCTACTTCGTCATCTGGACCACCACCATCTGGACCCTGCCCGGCAACATGGCCATCTGCCTGCATCCCCGGGACACCTATGTTCTGGTGAAGGCCGATAACGGCGAGACCTATATCATGGCCGAGGCCCTGATGGACAAGGTCATGGCCATCGGCGGCTTTGAGAACTATGAAGTCCTGGCCTCCTACCCTGGTTCCTTCTTTGAAAACATGGTGGCCCGGCATCCCTTCCTGGACAAGACCTCCCGTCTGGTGCTGGCAGAGTATGTCACCATGGATTCCGGTACCGGCTGTGTCCACACCGCTCCCGGCTTCGGCGCCGACGACTACCAGACCTGTATGCGCTACGGCATGGACCTGGTGGTTCCCGTGGACGACTATGGCCGCCACACCGATTACGCTGGTAAGTACGCCGGTATGAAGACCGACGAAAGCAACCCCGTGATCCTGGCGGATATGAAGGAAAGCGGCGCTCTGTTCGCCTCCGAGGAGATCGTCCACTCCTATCCCCACCACGACCGGTGCAAGAAGCCCATCATCTTCCGGGCTACCCCCCAGTGGTTCTGCTCCGTGGATTCGTTCAAGGATGAGGCCGTGGCCGCTGTGGAGAATGTCAAGTGGTATCCTGCCTGGGGCGGCGACCGGATGATCAGCATGATCCGGGAGCGGGCCGACTGGTGCATCTCCCGTCAGCGCCGCTGGGGCCTGCCCATCCCCGTGTTCTACTGCAAGGATTGCGGAAAGCCCGTCTGCACGCCGGAGACCATCGCCCACATCTCCAAGCTGTTCGACGAATTCGGTTCCAACGTCTGGTTTGAGAAGGACGCCTCCGAACTGATCCCCGAAGGCCTGACCTGCCCCAACTGCGGCGGTCACAGCGGCTTCGAAAAGGAAACCGACACCCTGGACGGCTGGTTTGACTCCGGCTCCACCCATTACGCCTCCCTGATGAAGGATCATCCCGAGCTGTGGCCCGCCGACGTGTATCTGGAAGGCGCGGATCAGTACCGGGGCTGGTTCCAGTCCTCCCTGCTGACCTCCGTGGGTGCCCTGGGCAACGGTGCCCCCTTCAAGGAAGTGCTGACCCACGGCTGGACCGTGGACGGCCAGGGCCGGGCCATGCACAAGTCCCTGGGCAACGGCGTGGATCCTGCCGACCTGATCAAGGAATTCGGCGCGGATATCGTCCGTCTGTGGGCCGGTTCCTCCGACTATCACGCGGACGTGCGCTGCTCCAAGGAGATTTTCAAGCAGCTGAGCCAGAACTATCTGAAGTTCCGCAATACCGCCCGGT
Source organism: bacterium (assembly GCA_004562395.1). Lineage (GTDB taxonomy): Bacteria > Bacillota > Clostridia > Oscillospirales > Oscillospiraceae > Faecousia. The sequence goes on from SFQY01000029.1 coordinate 30,860, forward strand.
ACTGCCTGGGCAACCTGAACGAATTTGATCCCAACAACCTGGTTCCCGCCGAACAGATGGAGGAGCTGGACCGCTGGGCCCTGACCAAGCTGGGTGAGCTGGTGGATACCTGCCGCAAGGCGTATATGGGCTACGAGTTCCACACCGTTTCCCACGCCATCAACGATTTCTGCGTGGTGGAGCTTTCCTCCTTCTATCTGGACATCCTGAAGGACCGGCTGTACTGCGAGGAGAAGAACGGCCTGCGCCGCCGTTCCGCCCAGACCGCCCTGTTCCTGATCCTGGACGCCATGGCAAAGCTCTTCGCCCCCATCCTGGCCTTCACCTGCGACGAGATCTGGCAGGCCATGCCCCACCGGGAGGGCGACGATGCCCGCAACGTGCTGCTGAACCAGATGCCCGAGAGCTTCGCCGAGTATGCCCTGGACGAGGCTGCCATGGACCGCTGGAACACCGTCATGAAGCTGCGCCAGGATGTCAACGGCGTTCTGGAGAAGGCACGGGCCGACAAGCGCATCGGCAAGGCTCTGGAAGCCCACGTGACCCTGAAGACCGGGGACGCCGCCCTGAAGGCCTCCTGCGAGGGCGTGAATCTGGCGGAGGTGTGCATCGTTTCCACCTGCACCTGGGATGAGCCTGAGGAAGGTGCCGAGGTTGCCCAGGGCGACAACTTCCCCGCCCTGACCATCGGCGTCAGCGAAGCCAAGGGTACCAAGTGCCCCCGCTGCTGGATGCACAGCGAAAACGCCAACGCCGAGGGCCTGTGCCCCCGCTGCGCAGCCGTTGTCGCCAAAATAGACGTGGAATGCTGATCTTTTCCGCCTGAAAAACCGTCAAGATCCCCTTTCTGGAGTGGCTTTTGCCACTCCAGAACTTTTTAGAAAAAAAGCGTGAAAAAAGCTTGACAAATGCACTTTCCGTGTTATAATAAGCATGTTCTGTTTGAGCCGCCGGTATAGCTCAGTTGGTAGAGCAACTGATTTGTAATCAGTAGGTCGGGGGTTCGAGTCCGTCTACCGGCTCCAGACAGGCTCTCAAACAGTCAAGTGAATATGGGGGAGTTCCCGAGTGGCCAAAGGGGACAGACTGTAAATCTGCTGCGTTTCGCTTCGATGGTTCGAATCCGTCCTCCCCCACCAAATAAGCACCGTAATTTTGATACCAAGATTACGGTGCTTATTTTCGTTTATATACGCAAAAACCAGGTTTTTCAATAATTTTGTGTGAAATTCAGAGCCGCTACGGTGTTGAGCCGCAGCGGTCATTCTTGTTTATGGGAGGATCGTCACCTTTTTGCGGCTATAAATCGTGTGAAAGATGGGTAATCGTGTGAAAGATGGTTCTGTATATAGCATCGTTCTTTTAGAACTAGTACTCACTCTTATGGATTCTGTATGTCTCGCTGCATCCACGATATAATTATTTCAGAACGGAAACTAGTTCTGAAAGGAGGTATTCTCGTGGATTTGAGTGCAATCGGCAGCAGAATTAAGGTCGCCAGGGAGCGGAAACATTTAACACAGGAAGATCTGGCCGCCATCGTCGATCTCAGCCCGACACACATCAGCGTCATCGAGCGTGGTGTAAAACCTCCTAAATTGGCCACTCTGGTCGCTATAGCAAACGCCCTGGATGTATCAGCGGATACGCTGCTGCAGGATGTTGTGGAGCGGTCTGAGGAAGGTGTTTTCAATGAACTCGCAGCTGACATTATGAAGTTGCCTGTCAAAGAACGAAACAAAATTATCAATGCCATCCGAGCCTTAACGGAATAAAGCTGTGGAAGGGAGCCGTACGGCTTCCTTCTTTTTTATTTTCCCCCATGATATGACATATTTCGACACAGCTTATCGTTTATACTAGTTCTATAGGAACTAGTATCTAATTCTATAAGACTAGTTCTAAGCAACTGTGGCCACGGTTGAAGCAACTACAAAAAGGATGGTTATTATGAAAACACTAAACGAAATCGTACAGGCTATCACCAGTCCAAGTATACTTGATGAGCTGGCCGAATTGATTCGCGCCCATGATAAAACCTTCCCCCAGGAAGAAACAATCTATCATGAGGCAGTTGAGGACTTGAAGAAAACGATGTCGGTCCATTCTGTTGACGAGTATATTCGTGCCTGTCAGACCGAAGTGGTCGCCAATATCCTTTATGCCGCCTACGAAGGCTATAGAGCCAACCTTGTTAATTTCTATTCACCTTGCGCAACGGTCTTTCCTCGGATGGACTTCACAGACTACATCAGAGACCACCTGATTGGCCATTTCCCTCCTGCTGTGGATGCCTATCACATTCGCGAAGCGTTTACCAAAACCCTCCCAGAAGCCGCCTGGGAGGCTGAGAAGGCCATTTCTGGCTACTTTACGCTACTGGATGTCTATGGACCCAAGCTGGCACATTATGCTGGCTACGAGCTGGCAAACAAGCTTCTCCCATGGGTCGTGCCCGGTTACCGTGAAGACTACAGCCAAACCGCCGCATATCGCCGCGAACTGGAAAAGTACATGGGATATTTGCCCGCATAGTAATCACGGGTCGTCCTCACGGAGAAACAACAACCATGGGGGAAGCAAAATGGTATTATGTTTGATTAGCCCGTCTTACCGGGGCGATGTACTGCTTCCACCGTCTGAGAACATCCTTCAACGGTTCGTCCAGGTAAGAGTATGCCTTATCCTTAATCCAGTTGGGGATGCCATAGGCTGCTTCGGCGATACTGCCGGTAATGGCCGCCAGGGTGTCGCTGTCACCTCCAAGGGAAATGGCATTGCGTATGGCATCCTCAAAGTCCGTGCTTTCCAGGAATGCAATGATAGCCTGGGGCACAGTATTCTGGCAGGTTTCATTAAACCGATAGCTGGGTCGAATTTCGTCCAGGGGTTGGGATAGATCATAACCGTATTCTCTCTCGATATGCTCCCTAATGTGGCGTTTACACTCTGAGGGGTTATCGTTGATGGGCATCTCATAATCGCCACAGTAGCCACCAAAGTAATACCGGCACAGAAAAATTGCATCCGCAGTCGCCATGGCACCCTTGATGCCCTCCGGGTGGTTGTGGGTCACCTCGGCGGAAAGGCTTGCTCTGGCTCTGCCATTGCTGGGCCACATCCCTGTCCTGGCGCAAAAGCCGCAATCCATTGTCCAACCACATGGGGATACACGCATGGCCGAGCCATTTCCGTAGCTGTTGTACGGCTCACGGCTGTCAGAAAACAGCCACGCACCGAATCTGCCGCCGTACCCAGCGTCCGGGTACATCCGACCATATTTCTTCATGGCATCGATAAAGTCGTCCCGCTGACCGCCATTCATGACTGCTTCTGCCACAGCGATGGTCATAACGGTATCGTCTGTGAAAAAACAGTCATCCCGAAATAGCGGAAAATCCTTCGTTTTAATATTGTGCCACTCGTAGACAGAACCTACGATGTCACCAATAATTGCGCCCATCATCTGCGGCCACCTCTTTTCTTCATGTCTTTTCTGATTTCATCCAAGCAAGCGGTTGGGACGGCTCCACATTCGCGAAATGTTGCTACAGTCTCACTCATCATGCGGTAGTTCAGCTCCGTGCCTTCGCCATCTGGCACATAGTCTACAGCCCGGTCTGCATCGATACCAAACCTTCCAGCAGTATCCACGGCATCGATATTCGCACCTAGGAAGATGAACTCCCAGCCATAGCGTTCCTTCTGCCGCTGGATCATCTCTCTGATCTGCATAGAGGAATAGTGGCGGCTGGCGTTTTCCTCACCATCCGTGATGATGACAAACATCACTTTTTCAGCGCGGTAATCCTCTGTGGTGTTTTTCTGCACAGCACCAATTTTGTGGATGGTCTTGCCGATAGCATCCAGCAGCGCCGTGGAGCCGCCCACAAAGTATTCCTTCCCGGTGATGGGCTGAACGGCACGGATGTCGATGCGGTCGTGAAGCAGCTCGTAGCGGTTGTCAAACAGAACGGTGGTGATGACACACTCGCCGTCAACCTTGCGCTGCTGATCCAGCAGGGAATTGAAGCCGCCGATGGTGTCCTTCTCCAGTCCGCTCATGGAGCCGCTTTTGTCCAGGATGAATACCAGTTCCGTCAGATTCTTTTTCATATACAAAGCCCTCCTGCTTTTTTAGTGTACCCATAGGATACAGCAGAAGGGCTTTGTTTTGGTCGCTCTGAAAGCGACATCACTCAGCCCGCTCCGAGCAATGGCTGGTCGTACTTGAACAGAACTTCGTTAATCTCAAAAATATCATATTTCCCGCTGACGATGAAGTACTCCACGATGACATCAAACTTCTGGCTATGGGACAGGGCATATCCGGCTCTCTCCAGCAGGTCATCGGTTTCATCCAAAGTCAGTTCCAGGGCGATAGCAAGGGCCAGAATCGTCCGCTTACTTGGCATATAACCTTTGCCGGTACGAATCTTGGAGAACAGCTTTCGATCAATATTCGCCCGTTTATAAACCTCTGCATCGGTTTTTCCCTTTGCATATGCATCACTACAAGGGGGGATTAGTAATGAATCGTATCATTACAAAAGTGGAATTTCCTGTTCCAAATCAACCGCGACTGCTGAAAGTCGCTGCCTATTCCAGAGTGTCCAGCGGAAAAGATGCCATGCTCCATTCCTTGTCTTCCCAGGTGAGCTATTACAGCAAGCTCATTCAGGAGCATCCCGGCTGGGTCTACTGTGGTGTATATGCAGATGAGGCGGTCACAGGCACAAAGGATCACCGCAATGGATTTCAGGCACTGCTGTCCGACTGTCGAGATGGCAAAATCGAAATCAAAACTGCGGAATTGATACAATTTGACTTTCCGTTGCCGCAAAGTTTTGAGGGGTAAGTTGCGCGGGCCGAGGGGTAAGTTTGGCGAGATGAGGGGTAAGTTGCTCCGTGAGGGGTAAGTAAGCGTACAAGGAATAGCCATGGGCAAAAAACGAACCGTGCCGCTGATTATTGCTTTCAGCAGCACGGCACTTTGGTTTTTGTGGCTTATGCTTCTGCTGTGTCCATCAAAGCAGAAAGCATTTGTGCAGAGCCGGGCTACTGACGAAATGTACAGTAGCCCGGCATAATTTTTGTGCATTTTCCTACGTCTGCGCGGACGTAGACAAGCCTATCTTCTCACAGTACAATTTGTGTGTCAGCCGTCGTTCTTCAACAGGTATTTATTGCTGACGACCTTCATGGAAAGGCTGGCGCTGATCAGCGGGCAGAAGACCGGCTCCGTCGGGCGGATCACGATGCCCTCCTTCTTACCTCCGTTGGGATATTCGCCGTCAGCGCGGGCCAACAGAGCCTCGACGGTGGGATACTTGGACGGCAGGTCCGTGCCCACTTCCTCAATAGGTACAGGTGTAATGTCGAGCGCTTTACAGATCCGGAGCATTCGCTTGAGCCCCACCCGCTTGCCGTTTTCCCGGATGGTGAACACATACCACTCCGGCTTTGCCAGACGCAGGCGGTTTTGCTGAATACCGGGAGCGCAGAGCTCGCCCTGAATGGTTAGCGTCTTCAGGCCCAGCGCTTTCATGTAGTCCTCCATTTTTGCCTGATACTCACGCGCCTTCACCAGCTTATAGAAGGAACTGTTGCCGTCGTCCTTGTATTCGTAATTGTGGCCGGTAACGTGGAAGCCGTTCTCGTCGATCCCGATAGAGTGGGACGAGCCGTCCATTTTTGTGCTGATATAGTATTCCAATCCTGCAAAGGCCTGTATCAGCTCAGGTTCCTCCTGAACGCGGGTCTCATCCGTATGAGGAATGTCATAGGGCAACGTGCCGATGACGGTGCCGCCGGTCGTGGCCCTTTCCTCGATCTCCCATTTTCGCACACCGAGCAGTTCCGTCACGTCGTTGCCCACGTCGGCGTCCTTCGGGATCTCCGGGAACTGGCTGACGGGGAGCAGCAGGCCCTGCGAAATCTGGCCGCGAAAACGCATGGTCCGCAGCCGGAAGCCTTCGCCCATAATGTCGGTCTTTTTGTAGCTTGATGAGCGCAGGAACTCAAACTCGTCCCGGATGGGCAGGAAGCTGTCGATCTCGAAATAGACTGCGATGTCCATCGGCTGAAACTGGCCTTTGTTCACAACACACTGCCAGCCCAGCACGTGAGCCAGCTCAATACGGTCCGCCCCCTCAATGGGCTCAATTTTCCAAATGCGCTGAATGCTTGCAAGTTTTCTCATTTTTGGTCCTCCACTAACGGTAGATATTCTGTCTCAGACAGATCGGTGTAATCATCTGGGCTGGCGTAGCACCGACGCAGGTAATCATGGCCGCCATCCACGGAAACGTGGCCACAGCTGCAGGTTTTGAAATCGTGACGATAGGTGCTCTCAATCACATCGCCGCAGTGATTACACCGGGCAGCATTTCGAATGATGCGGATTTTGTGCTTAGGCCTTGTCTCCGCCATCCGATTCAGCCTCCTTTTCCTTCTTCCACACCTCGTACTTTTTCACGTGCTCCGGGTCCTGAAAATAACGCTGCACGGCTTCGTACACGGCCTTTCCAAGCTGCTTTTTCTGAAACTCCGAGTGAGCCACGTTGTGCATGTTGAAGGCAGCCATCTGGTTTCCCGTGGCAAGATCAATCACGGAGACCGGGCAGCCCCTGCGAATGGGTTCCTGCCGCTCCGGAGGGAGCGCTTTCAGAACGGCCAACTGGTAGTCGTTAAATTCCTCCGGCTTCAGCTCGTCATCCGGAATGCCGCAGTGGTTGAATTCAATGATGGTCGTGCCCTTGGGCTCTTTACGCTTTGCCATGATCCACCTCCGGATAATCCGCCTCGTAAGCGTCGATGATCCGCTGCAGGAGCAGGTTAGTCTCCATCTCTCGGACCTTATACAGATGTACGTCGTTCTCACAGTCGTCAAAGTCTTCGGCCTCGGTCCACTGCTCCGAGAGCTTGCTGATCCCACGATAGGGCTGCTTGCCGAGATAAAGACTGACCCATTCAATACGGGCATTGTTCAAAATCGGCGGTACGGGGTTGTTGGCAAGCATGACACGCATATCGCTGGTGGCCGCAGCGAGGGTCGCCCGGATGATCTCCCAGCAATGCAGGCTGATGGTCCACATCTGGTGGATCAGCGGAAAGCTGTAGTCGTAGGGATGCTCTGTGTCCGGAATGATAGCGACAACAAAATAGCGCATGCGCTTGGCGTTGTCATCCACGCAGATGCTGCCATACATTGTGTCCGGGTTCCGCTCTGCAATGATGTAAGTCAGATACGGAATCCCATCAGGCAGCAGTCTGTGAAACGCCTCTGTGGCGGCGGTGGATGTCTCCTCGTCGATCCAGTCCGGATTCAGTGGAGCACAGTCCCGCGCCTTGTCCTTCGGGACGCACGGGCCGTTTAGCAGATCAGCCACATAGGCCTTGTCTTTCATAAGTTCAGAGATATTCATGATACAAATCCTTTCTGTTCCCACCCACCATCCCGTATTCGGTTTATGCTGCTTCGATAAAGCACTCAGGATGATCTTCCGGATTCACGAGAAGCTGGTACTGACAGCCTTCATCCGTGATTTTCTGCTCCAGGATACGGAGCAGGGTCAACTTGTGCAGAGATGCGTAGGTATAGGAAACGGAATAATTCAGTGTGGCGACAAACATTTCTGACGAGAACGTGTCGTAGCCAAAGGCCTCATAAATAGCGGTGATGGCTTTCTTCTGATGGGGTTTGAGCTTGGAGAATTCTGTTTGCAGCTCCCGGTTAATCGTGTAGTCGCCATCAGGCTGCTTCGTAATCAGACCCAGCTGGGCTGCCAGCGCGGTGTCGGCCAGCCACATGTTGCCGCTGTAGCCACGCGCTTCGTAATCGCTGCGAAGAAGCGTCCCTTTGGAGAGGCAGGATCGCAACACTTCGGAAACGCGCCTGTCCCTGTTGGAGGTAGAGGATTCGGATAGAATGTTCAGCTGATCCAACACATCCTGCGAATATCCTTCTGCCAAAGCTGCCACAGTCTCTGGCGCAGAGTTATTATCCTCTGGCAGGCGCGCAGGCGGAGTAGGCTCTCCGGCAAAGAGCGTGGGATGATCGTTGGGATTGACGCGCAGGCGGTACACAAAAACGTCGTTCTCCTGGCAGTCGATCAAC
>SFQY01000030.1 GCA_004562395.1 bacterium
AGGTTTTTCACACTTTCTTTATCCTACTTTTTGCACTATTTGTCATCTTTTTTTGTTATTTTTTCCTATTTCAACTATTGATTCGCATCCGGGGGGAAGCTGTCAGGCGAAGCCTGACTGATGAGGAACGGCGAAATGTACCAAATTTGCAGGCAGTTCGAAAAAAAGGTACAATGGAAAAGGCCGTCAATTTTGATTGGACTGCATTCCACATCCAAGATGTCGCCGTTCCTCATCCGTCCCGGCTTACGCCGGGCCACCTTCCCCCCGGGGGAAGGCATAGGTGCTGCCGCACCGGAGAAGCTATTCCGCAAACCGGAACCGTTACCCAAAATGCAAGAAAGGATGATGACATGATACTTTCCGGCTCTGATATCATCGTGCGCACTCTGATCGAGCAGGGCACCGATGTGGTCTTCGGCTACCCCGGCGGCCAGGTCATCAACATCTATGACTCCCTGTACAAATACCAGAGCGAGCTGAAGCATGTGCTGACTGCCCATGAGCAGGGGGCCTCCCATGCCGCCGACGGCTATGCCCGGGCCACCGGCAAGGTGGGCGTGGTCATCGCCACCTCCGGCCCCGGCGCCACCAACCTGGTCACCGGCATCGCCACGGCTTACATCGACTCCGTTCCCCTGGTAGCCATCACCGGCAACGTGCCCAACACCATCATCGGCACCGACGGCTTCCAGGAGATCGATATCACCGGTATCACCCTGCCCATTACCAAGCACAACTATTTCGTCGGTTCCATCGAGAATCTGGCGGATACCATCCGGGAAGCCTTCCGGTTGGCGAAATCCGGCCGTCCCGGTCCCGTACTCATCGACGTGCCCAAGGATGTGCAGGTGGCCAAATATGACTACGAACCCCAGCCCCCTGTGGCAGCGGAGGAAGCCCATCCGGCAAAGGACATCCGCATCCGGCAGGCGGCGGACTGCATCAACGCCGCCCAGCGTCCCTTCCTCTACTTCGGCGGCGGTCTGATCACCAGCAACGCCCAGGAGGAACTGCTGCAGATGGCTAAGATCATCGACGCCCCCATGGGCTGCTCCCTGATGGGCATTTCCGGTGTTCCCACGGACGATCCCCGGTTCCTGGGAATGCAGGGTATGCACGGCCACTACGCCTGCTCCATGGCCATGCACCACGCCGACGTGATCATCGCCATGGGCGCCCGGTTCAATGACCGGGTCACCGGCAACCGGGCCAAATTCGCCCGCACCGCCAAAATCGTCCACATTGACATCGACGGGGCGGAGCTGGGCAAGACGGTGCATCCTACCCACGGTCTCCGGGGCGACGTGAAGAAGACCCTTCAAAAGCTCCTGCCGCTGCTGAACCGGACGGAGCATCCCCAATGGCAGGCGGAGATCGCGAAGCTCCGGGAGGAGGAGCCAGCCTGGACAGCCGGGAGGGCATGACGCCCCGCAACGTCATCACCGCCCTGAACCGCCACCTGGGCCCCAACACCCCCGTGGCCACCGACGTGGGCCAGCACCAGATGTGGGCCGCTCAGTACCTGAACCTGAAAAAAAGCCGCCGGTTTATCTCCAGCGGCGGCCTGGGTACCATGGGCTTCGGCATGGGCGCCGCCATCGGCTCCGCCATGGGTACCGGCGAACGGTCCGTTCTGGTCACCGGCGACGGCAGCTTTGGCATGAACCTGAATGAAATGGCCACCGCCGTGGTCAACCGGGTGCCCATGGTGATCCTGCTGCTGAACAACGGCGTGCTGGGTATGGTCCGCCAATGGCAGACCCTGTTCTTTGACAAGCACTACTCCAACACCATGCTGACGGACCGTCAGACGGATTTCGTGAAGCTGGCTGAGGCCTTCGGCGCCAGAGCCAGCCGGGCCCTGACCCTGGAGGAGCTGGAACAGGCTCTGACCGAGGCCTTTGCCTGGGACGGCCCCTACCTCATTGACTGCGCCATCGACAAGGACGAGTTTGTTCTGCCCATGCTGCCCCCCGGCGGTTCCATGGATGATATTATTGTAAGGATCGGAGACTGAAATGAAGAAATTTACCGTAGCGATTCTGGTCAATAACCAGTTCGGCGTCCTGAACCGGGTCACCAGCATGTTCCGCCGCCGTCAGTTCAATATCACCTCCCTGACCGTCAGTGAAACGGAATCCGAGGCCTTTTCCCGGATCACCGTCCAGTCCGAGGGCGACGAGGTAAAAAAAGAGCAGCTCATCAACCAGCTGTACAAGCTTCCCGACGTCTGCTCCGTGGCAGAGCTGGAGGAGCAGGACACCGTCAGCCGGGAGCTGCTGCTGATCAAGGTCCGCAACGATCCCGCGGTCCGGGGAGACATCCGCTCCGCCTCCGACGCCTACGAGGGCAAGGTGGTGGACTACACCAAGGAGTCCATCATGATCCAGATGGTGGGCGACAGCCGCAAGATCGACAACTTCATCAATCTGATGCGGGACTTTGAGATCCTGGAGATCTGCCGCACCGGCATCGTCACCTTACAGCGGGGCAGCACCACCATCCGCCGGGTGACAAACCTGTAATTCCAAAATTCTTTGTAACCGTTCCGTTGTGCCTGAAATGATTGGATAAAGAACCGTTCCGCACTGCACCAACCGTAGGGCGGGGTCATGACCCCGCCGACCAACTTGACGAACTGCCTGGGTCCATTGGATGCGTTATGTTTGGTCCATGCATCTGACCGAACATGTGTGTCAACCCGGTGCTTCGGCGGGGTCATGACCCCGCCCTACGATAGGTGCAGACACAAACGGTCCTTTCTCCCTCGTCTTCCGGCCACGGCGGAATGGTTACGATATTTCTAAAAAAGGAGAAATCAATTATGAACCGTATTTTCTACCAGCAGGACTGCGATCTGCAGAAGCTCTCCGGCAAGACTGTGGCCATCATCGGCTACGGCTCCCAGGGTCATGCCCATGCCCTGAACCTGAAGGACAGCGGCGTCAACGTCATTGTGGGATTGTACCAGGGCTCCAAGAGCTGGGCTAAGGCTGAGGCCCAGGGTCTGACCGTCATGACCGCCGCCGACGCCGCCAAGGCCGCCGACATCATCATGATCCTGATCAACGATGAGAAGCAGGCCGCCCTGTATAAGGAGAGCATCGAGCCCAACCTGACCGAGGGCAAGACCCTGGCCTTCGCCCATGGCTTCAACATCCACTTTGGCTGCATCAAGCCCCCCAAGAACGTCAACGTCATCATGATCGCCCCCAAGGGCCCCGGCCACACCGTCCGCAGCGAGTACCAGGCCGGCAAGGGCGTGCCCTGCCTGATTGCCGTGGAGCAGGACGCTACCGGCGACGCCTGGGACATCGGCCTTGCCTACGCTCTGGGCATCGGCGGCGCCCGGGCCGGCGTGCTGGAAACCACCTTCCGCACCGAGACCGAGACCGACCTGTTCGGTGAGCAGGCCGTGCTGTGCGGCGGCGTCTGCGCTCTGATGCAGGCGGGCTTCGAAACTCTGGTGGAGGCCGGCTACGACCCCCGGAACGCCTACTTCGAGTGCATCCATGAGATGAAGCTCATCGTGGACCTGATCTATCAGTCCGGCTTCAGCGGCATGCGCTACTCCATCTCCAACACCGCCGAGTACGGCGACTACATCACCGGTCCCAAGATCATCACCGAGGAGACCAAGAAGACCATGAAGAAGATCCTGGCCGACATCCAGGACGGCTCCTTCGCCAAGGACTTCCTGCTGGATATGTCCTCCGCCGGTGCCCAGGTCCACTTCAACGCCATGCGCAAGAAGGCCGCCGAGCATCCCTCCGAGATCGTGGGTCAGGAGATCCGCAAGCTCTACAGCTGGAGCGACGAGGACAAGCTGATCAACAACTGATTTTCCGCCGCAGGGGAGGGTCCGACGCCCCTCCCCTGTTTTCCTTTCCGCCGCGGATACTCCCGCGTAGGGGCGACCCTTGCGGTCGCCCGGCGGTATTGGTTCCGTTTTCCGACCGGTTTCGGCGAATCCGAAATTGCCCCAAAAAGCGGAGTACGCATTCGCCCAGGGACATGCGTAAACGATAGCCTGTACCGCCGGGCGACCGCAAGGGTCGCCCCTACGCGTACTGCTGCGGCACCATTTTACAAAGAAAGCAGGAATGCGTTATGATCAAAGATACCATCGTCAATGGCCCTCAGAATGCTCCCCACCGGAGCCTGTACCACGCTCTGGGTCTGACCAAGGAGGAGCAGCAACGGCCCCTCATCGGCATCGTCAGCTCCCACAATGAGATCGTCCCCGGCCACATGAACCTGGACAAGATCGTGGAGGCCGTGAAGCTGGGTGTGGCCATGGCCGGCGGCACTCCCATTGTCTTCCCCGCCATCGCGGTCTGCGACGGCATCGCCATGGGCCACGAGGGCATGAAGTATTCCCTGGTGACCCGGGACCTGATCGCCGACTCCACCGAGGCCATGGTCAAGGCCCACGGCTTCGACGGTCTGGTCATGGTGCCCAACTGTGACAAGAACGTGCCGGGGCTGCTGATGGCTGCGGCCAGAGTGAATATCCCCACCATCTTCGTCAGCGGCGGCCCCATGCTGGCAGGACGGGTCAACGGCAAGAAGACCAGCCTGTCCAGCATGTTTGAAGCCGTGGGCGCATTCTCCGCCGGAAAAATGGACGAAGCCCAGCTCACCGTCTGCGAGGAGAACACCTGCCCCACCTGCGGCTCCTGCTCCGGTATGTATACCGCCAACTCCATGAACTGCCTGACGGAGGTCCTGGGCATGGGCCTGCGGGGCAACGGCACCATTCCCGCCGTGTACTCCGCCCGGATCGAGCTGGCCAAGCACGCAGGTATGCAGGTCATGGAGCTGGTCCGGAAGAACATCCGTCCCAGAGACATCATGACTGCCGCCGCCATCCGCAACGCCCTGACTGCCGACATGGCCCTGGGCTGCTCCACCAACTCCATGCTCCATCTGCCCGCCATCGCCAATGAGTGTGGTGTGGACTTCAATCTGGACATGGCCAACGAGATCAGCGCCGTGACCCCCAACCTGTGCCACCTGGCCCCCGCCGGCCCCACCTACATGGAGGACCTGAACGAAGCCGGCGGTGTCTACGCGGTGCTGAAGGAGCTGACCAAGCTGAACCTGCTGGACACCTCCGTGATGACCGTCACCGGCAAAACCCTGGGCGAGAACATTGCCACCGCCGTGAATCGGGACCCCTCCGTCATCCGCACGGTGGAGAATCCCTACTCCCCCACCGGCGGCATTGCGGTGCTCCGAGGCAACCTTGCCGCCGAGGGCAGCGTGGTAAAACGCTCCGCGGTCCTGCCGGAGATGCTGGTCCACGAAGGCCCCGCCCGGGTCTTTGAGTGCGAAGAGGACGCCCAGGCAGCCATCAACGCCGGGAAGATCCAGCCCGGCGATGTGGTGGTCATCCGCTACGAAGGCCCCAAGGGCGGCCCTGGTATGCGGGAAATGCTGAATCCCACCTCCGCCATCATGGGCATGGGCCTGGGCAACTCCGTGGCCCTGATCACCGACGGACGGTTCTCCGGAGCCACCCGGGGCGCCTGCATCGGCCATGTATCCCCCGAGGCTGCCTCCGGCGGCGTCATCGGCGTGGTGAAGGACGGGGACATCATTTCCATTGACATTCCCAACAACTCTCTGGAGCTGAAAATTTCCGACCAGGAGCTGGCTGAGCGTATGGCCTCCTTCGTTCCCAAAAAGAAGGAGCTGTCCGGCTATCTGAAGCGGTACGCCGCCCTGGTCTCCAGCGGCGCGAAGGGTGCGATCCTGAACGTATGAGATCCAAAGAATTATCTGAACTGAATATCCGCCTCCGCTCCCTGGCGATTTTCCGGGCGCTGCTGGAGGATCCGGTGATCACCGCCCTGTGCGGCTACCTGGACAGCCTGGAGGGGGACTCCACCGCCGAAGCGGTCTCCCGGTACGCCGGGTTCGTCGCCTGCCTCTACGGCACGGGAAAGCGGACCTTGGCGGGATACCTGCAGAGCATCGTCACCAACGACGAAAACGCCTATATCCGCATGATCGGTCAGGGTGCGGAGCCCTGGCCGGAAATGGAGACTGACGTCCGTTCCGAGCTGGACATTCTCCAGGCCGTGGCCGACCTGACCCCGGAATCCCTGCGTCAGGGCCTTCCCTGGGACGGGTATCTTCCCGGCTTCGCGGTGAAGCAGCTGAATCTGCCGGAGAGCTACCGGGAGCGCTGCGCCAACATCCACCGGCTGGGCTACGGCATGTACGCCAAGCACATCATGTTCTATGTGGGCGAGGACAACCGGATCGTTCCCGTCCACAACCCGGATCAGATCCGGCTGTCCTCCCTCATCGACTACAAGCGGGAGCAGCAGATCATCCTGGACAACACCCTGGCGCTGCTCTCGGGCAAGCCCGCCGCCAACATCCTGCTCACCGGCGATGCCGGAACCGGCAAATCCTCCACCGTCAAGGCGGTGGTCAATGAGCTCCACCACAAGGGCCTGCGGATCCTGGAGGTCCGGAAGGAGCAGCTCCACGCCATTCCCGCCATCCTGGACGAGCTGAACGGAAATCCGCTGAAATTCATCCTGTTCATCGACGATCTGTCCTTCCAGAAGGACGACGACAATTTCAGCGCCCTGAAGGCGATTCTGGAGGGCAGCGTCTCGGCAAAGTCCAAAAACGTGGTGATCTACGCCACCTCCAACCGCCGCCACCTAGTAAAGGAGAGCTTCTCCGGCCGGGACGGGGACGATGTCCACCGCAACGACACCATGCAGGAGATCCTTTCCCTGTCGGAACGGTTCGGCATTCAGATCACCTTCCAGAAGCCGGACAAGAAGACCTATCTCGGCATTGTCCACCACCTGGCAAAGGAAAAGGGCATCGCCATGGAGGAAAGCGAGCTGGACGCCCTGGCAGAGCGCTATGCTCTGGGCCGGGGAGGCCGCAGTGCCCGGGCCGCCACCCAGTTCGTGGACGGCCTGCTGGCAAAGCAGTAATTTTCAAGGGGCTGTCTCACTAAAGTCAAAGAACACAAATGAAAGAACTGTCATTGCGAACCAGTGACCGCAGTCACTGGTGTGGCAATCCGTATCCCCCTTGAAATGTTCAGATTACTGGCATTTAGTTTTTCTCCTTTGTGCTATTTGACGAAACCTTTCCTTAGTGAGACAGCCTCTTTTCCGCAGTTGACGGGAAACACATCCGATGGTATCATAAAAAGCAAAAAGGAGGCATTGAATATGGATTTTTTGGAAATCGCGAAAAAGCGGCAGTCCTGCCGGAGCTATGACGAAGCACGGGAAGTGGAGCAGGAAAAGCTGGAGGCCGTTCTGGAAGCTGGCCGGCTGGCCCCCTCCGCCTGCAACGGCCAGCCCTACCACTTTACGGTTTGCCGGGGCGAGACGGCCAAGGCCGTGGCCGCGGCCACCGCGGGCATGGGGATGAACAAATTCGCGGTTCAGGCCCCGGTTCTCATCGTGGTGTCTGAACAGCCCTATGTCAAATCCGCCGCCCTGGGGGCGCGGGTGAAGAAGAACGACTACCGCTCCATCGACATCGGCATCGCCGCCGCTTACCTCACAGCCGAGGCGACCACTCAGGGGCTGTCTACCTGCATTCTGGGCTGGCTGGATGACGGAAAGATCCGGCAGCTCTGCGGCCTGGACCAGCCGGTCCGGCTGGTCATCACCCTGGGCTACGCCAGAGAAGGCGACCCCCTCCGGGAAAAGAAGCGCAAGCCCCTGTCCGAGCTGGTTTCGGAAAAATAACATATTCCCCCACACGCCCCGGTCATGCAGGCCCCCCTGCCCCGGGGCGTGTCATCATCCTCTTTTTTCGAAAAATGATCGTTTATTGCACCGACGCACCGATTCATATTGCACCCATCGTAGGGCGGGGGCTTGCCCCCGCCGAGCTGGTGAGATACGCAATCTGCTGCGTCAAACGCAAATATGTATAACCATAGGTGCGTCGGCGGGGGCAAGCCCCCGCCCTACAGTGAGTGCAAACATAAACGCAACGGGCCGCGGCTGCGAAAGGATTCCCCTCTTTTCCCCGGGAAGGAAATCCTTGCGCCAATTTCATGATCCCGGCGCGGGCAGAAATCTCTTGACATTTTCTCCCGTCTGTGGTACACTTCATTTAACATTTCAGTTAATTGTTAAATGTTTGGAAAGGAGGCGCTGCCATGGGGCTGCAGCAAACCCTGAAGGCCCTGGCCGATCCCACCCGGCGGGAGATCCTGAACCTGCTGAAAAGCGGGAAGCGCTCCGCCGGAGAAATCACCGACCATTTTGACATCACCGCCGCCGCTGTTTCCCGGCATCTGTCCGTCCTGAAGGAGGCCGACCTGGTCTGCGACACCCGGGAGGGCAAATACATCTTCTATGAGCTGAACACTTCCGTTCTGGAAGAGATCATGCTCTGGATCACCGATCTGAAAGGAGAAAATCAGCCATGATTCCTGTTTCTTCCGTTCTTGCCTGTGTTGTCACCCTGTTCGTCAGTCTGATTCTGCCTGTGATCTGCCTCATCGTCTATGCCCGCCGGTACAAAGGCGGCAGAATCGTCTCCGCCTGGTTTCTGGGGGCTGCCGGATTTTTCGTCCCCCAGGTTCTCATCCGGCTTCCCCTGCTGAATCTGCTCTCCGCTTCCGGCACTTTTCAGACCTTCGCCCAAAACCATATCCTCCTGTACTACCTGTGCCTGGCTTTCACCGCGGGCCTGTTTGAAATGGTGGGACGGTTCGCCGCGGCAAAGGGCCTGGGGAAAAATCTGACACCCCAGCGAGCCGTGGCCGCCGGTCTGGGCCATGGCGGAATCGAGGCCATGATACTCATCGGCATGACCTATATCAGCAACCTGATTCTCATCCTCATGATCCAAACCGGCTCCTTCGACGCCCTCATTGCCCAGACCGCCGCTGCCGGAGCGGATGTCAGCCAGCTGGAAGGTATCCGGCAGGCACTGGTGAACACCCCCGCCGGACTGTTCCTGGCCGCCGGTTTGGAACGGATCCTGACCATGATCTGCCATACGGCCCTGTCCGCCCTTGTCTGCTTCGGCCTCGTCACCCACAGGACAGGAAAATGCCTGCTGCTGTGCCTGGTCCTGCACACGCTGCTGGATATCTCTGCCGCCATCCAGTATCTGCTCCAGAAGGTCCTGTCCCAGACCGCTGCCTACTGCATTGTCTACGTCTACCTGGCGGGGTTTGCCCTGGTGTCCGTCCTGATCCTCAACCGCATCCGGGCCAACTGGCCCTCCACGCTTCCGGAGGAGGCTGAACCATGATCCGAGAAAACCGGGGAAAGCTGATCCTTTCCTCCCTGCTGACGCTGCTGCCCATTGCCGTGGGACTGGTGCTGTGGAAGCTGCTGCCGGAAACCCTGGCCACCCACTGGGGCTTTGACGGCCGGGCCGACGGCTTCGGCAGTCTGCCCTACGCCGTGTTCGTCCCTCCCCTTCTGATACTGGCGACCCACTGGCTGTGCATTCTGGTCGTTGCCGGAGATCCCAAAAACCGCGGCCGCAACCGCAAGCCCTTTGCCATGCTCCTGTGGATCATGCCCGTGGTCTCCAACCTGTCCGCGGCAGTGATGTACGGTCTGGCGCTGGGCGCGGATCATTCCGCCAAAGACATTCTGAGCATCTTCATCGGCCTTCTTTTCCTGATCATCGGAAACTATCTTCCCAAATGCCGCCAGAACCACACCATCGGCATCAAGGTCCCCTGGACCTTTGCCAGCGAGGAGAACTGGAACGCCACCCACCGTTTCGGGGGCCGGGTCTGGATGGTGGGAGGACTGCTCATCATGCTGACCGTCTTCCTGCCGGAAGCCCTGGGAAGCAGGATCCTCTTCGTTTCGATCCTGGTGCTGGCCGTTGTGCCCATCGCCTACTCCTGGCTGTATTACCGCCGCCAGAAGGCCCGGGGCGACGCCATGGATCCGCTGCCCGCCGCCGGAAAGACGGGAAAGCTGGGGCTGGCCGCTCTCCTGGCGCTGCTTCTGTTCGTCGGAGCCATGCTCTTCACCGGGGAGATCCACGTAACCTACGGTCAGGACAGCTTCACCATCGAAGCCAGCTTCTACGACGATCTCACCGTGGCCTATGACCGCATCGACTCCCTGGAGTACCGGGAAGGAGACGTGGACGGAACCCGGGTCTGGGGTGTGGGCAGCTTCCGGCTTCTGCTGGGAAGCTGCCGGAACGAGGAATTTGGCAGCTACACCCGCTACACCTACTACCAGCCCCAGGCCTGCGTCATTCTCTCCTGTGACGGCAAGACCCTGGTCCTCAGCGGAAAGGATCCGGAGGAAACCCAGAATATCTATCAGACGCTTTCCCACCGGATCCATTGACTCCCCAAAGGCGCCTCCGCCCCCCTGCGGCCGGAGGCGCCTTTTTCGCTGCTCCGCGGCAGCTCAAAAAATCGGAAAAATTCCTTGACTGTGGGGTAAAATTCCACTATAATATTCAAAGCTATGGATATTTTTATCTTAGGAAAGGATTTTTGAATATGGCTAAGGAATATAAAATCACAAGCCTGCGTCTGGCTGACCTGGAAAAGGAACTGAACTATCTGAAGACCACCCGTGAGCGTGAGGTTGCCGCCATGATCGCGGAAGCCCGCTCCTACGGCGACTTGTCCGAAAACTCCGAATACGATGCCGCCAAAAATGAGCAGGCGAAGCTCTACGGCCGCATTGCCGAAATTGAGGACATTCTGTCCCATGCCGTGGTCATCGAGGACGAGAACGAGGCCAGCGGCCGGGTAGGCCTGGGCTGCACCGTGGTGGTGGAGGATGAGCAGGGCAACCGCACCGAGTACCGCATCACCGGTTCCCAGGAAGCAAACCCCATGGAGCACAAGCTCTCCGACGACTCTCCCTTCGGCCGTGCCATCGTCGGCAAGGGTGCCGGAGAGACCTTCACCGTCAACGCGCCTATGGGCTCGTTCACCATGAAGGTCATCAGCGTCTCCCGCGAGGGCTGAGCCATGGCAAAATTTGTACCCCAGTCCGAAATGCCCCTGGGCGACCAGGTCCGGGTCCGCCGGGAAAAGCTGGAGAACCTGCGCGCCGAGGGCTTTGATCCCTTCCTGCAGACCCGGTTCGAGGTGACCTCCGACTCCGCCGCCATCAAGGGAAATTACGAAGCCATGGAGGGCAAGTCCGTCCGCCTGGCTGGCCGCCTTATGAGCAAGCGGGGCATGGGCAAGGTGTCCTTCTGCGATCTGCAGGACAGCACCGGCCGGATCCAGCTCTACGTCAAGTTTGACGAGATGGAGGAAGCCTCCTTCCAGCGCTTTAAGAAGAACGACATCGGCGACATCGTAGGCGTGGTGGGCGACGTGTTCAAGACCGAGCGGGGTGAGATCTCCGTCCGGGTCCACGAGGCCACGCTGCTGTCCAAGTCCCTGCTGCCCCTGCCGGAAAAGTTCCACGGCCTCACCGACAAGGAGACCCGGTTCCGCCAGCGGTATGTGGACCTGATGGTGAACCCCGAGGTCAAGCGGAATTTTGTCATCCGTTCCCGGTTTATCAAGTTCATGCGCGCCTACCTGGACAGCCGGAACTATATTGAAGTGGAGACCCCCGTGCTGAACACCATCGCCGGAGGCGCCGCCGCCCGTCCCTTCATCACCCACCACAACACCCTGGACATTGACATGTACATGCGCATCGCCACCGAGCTGCCTCTGAAGCGGCTCATCGTGGGCGGCATGGACCGGGTGTATGAGATCGGCCGGATCTTCCGCAACGAAGGCATGGACCCCAAGCACAACCCCGAGTTCACCACCGTGGAGCTGTACCAGGCTTACGCGGATTTCCATGATATGATGGACATCGCCGAGGGCATCATCTCCGGCGCCGCCAAGGAGATCCTGGGCACCTACCAGGTGGAATGGCTGGGCGAGACCATCGACCTGACCCCCGGCTGGCGCCGTCTGACCATGGTTGACGCCGTCCGGGAATATGTGGGCATCGACTTCGGCGCCATCACCGACGATGCCGAGGCCGTAGCCGCCGCCAAGGCCAAGGGCGTGGAGCTGGCCGACGCCGCCGAGAAGACCTGGGGCAATGCTCTGTATGCCTGCTTCGACCAGAAGGTGGAGGAAAAGCTGATCCAGCCCACCTTTATCACCATGTACCCTGTGGAGGTCTCTCCCCTGACCAAGCGTTCTCCCAAGGATCCCCGGCTGACGGAGCGGTTTGAGCTGTTCGTCTGCCACAGTGAGCTGGCCAACGCCTACTCCGAGCTGAACGACCCCATCGACCAGCGCCAGCGCTTCGTCAAGCAGATGGAGCAGCGGGAGCGGGGCGACGACGAGACCGAAATGCTGGACGAGGACTTCCTCACCGCCATGGAATACGGTATGCCCCCCACGGGCGGCATGGGCATGGGCATCGACCGTGTGGTCATGCTCCTCACCGGCGCCGACACCATCCGGGAGGTCATCCTGTTCCCAACGATGAAGCCCCTTGACTAAAGAAAACACAAGATATAGTGCTGATTTGAAAAATAATTCACTATATAATGTGGTTTCCTGCGGTGTCATCCTCGCTTTGACAGCAATTTGACAGCAAATTCCCAAAGAATAACGCATCAACACGAAGCGTTGTGAATTTCAGGCAATACGGTGTCAGGTTTGAACACGACCTATGAGCACTTCTTAGAGTAACTCTGAGAAGTGCTCTTTTTTCGTTCTGCGGTCAACTTCTGTCCACATCCAAATCATTTTTAGGAGGATGCCACAATGAAAGACAACTATGAACCGATCAAAAGCATGAAGGAAGTTCCAGTACAGCTGCGGAAGCTGCGCAGAGAGTATGTGCGGTATCAACAGGCAGAGCTGATATACAGCCTGTCGCACAAAAAACTGCTGGAGCTTGCCAGCGATGCCGGGGCGATTTACCGCTTTGACAGCACAGTTTTGATCAACAGAGATATTTTTGATGCTTACTTGGAGCGGTTCCATGAGCCTGCTACCAGCAAGTACAGGAATGGAGGCGATGAAGAATGAGTGGAAATGTATGGATGTTTTCAGACCAGATTGATGATGAAGATGTGGAGTTTATGACCCACGAATATGTAACATACAACATGGCGTGTGATTATTACCGCCTGGGACTCAAGCCTGTCACTCGTATGGCGCACGAAGCCGGAGCGGTTTATAAGATCGGAAAAAAGGTACTGATTCGCAGAAGCATTTTTGAGGCATATCTGCGAGAACAGCGCAGTGTGGAAAGGAGTGAGCGGGAATGAAAGATGGTGTTGAATATTGCTTCGAATATATCCACTCAGGTGATTACTTTATCCCGAATCTGGTGCTGCCGGAAGAATCCCGATCCACCGGCAAGTGGGGGCAAATGCACCGGGACTATCTGAGGGAACACAAACCGATTCAGTATAACTGCCTGCTCCTGTCCGGCAAGCTGTGGACTTACCTGGCAGACCTGAATGAGCGGGCACAGGATAGCCTGGCGCGGATGATCGACCAGATGAAAGCAACCGAAGGGATCACAGAAGCGCTGAAAGCCAGCGACCCAATGGCATGGGTGCAGCGCATGAACAATATCTGCGCCAGAGCCGAGGAGATCATCCGAGAGGAGCTGATATTTGTATGAAGATGGAAGAATATCTCCGTGTACTGGAAAGCTATGTCGCATCCTGCAAGCTAAATCTGGGAGATGGAAAATCCACCCTGTCGCTGCTCTATGAGGCATACGGTGATATCAACCCGATGTACGATGACCAAATAAAGGCAGATTTTGCAGAACTGTATCAGGAATTGAACGGAACGCCACTACGAGAAATGGACTGGATTGTCAATCCAGTCTGCGCCCTCTGCCGGGATCATGAACGGAATGGATTTATGCATGGTATTCAGGTAGGGGTACGATTGGCACAGGAAATACAGAATGTAGAATAATCAATATACGCAATGCCTCAACCCCGGAAAATGGCGTTGAGGCTTTTGCTATTATTGGAGAGAAGGCATTTTTCTACGGAACCATCTCAATCGGGTGGGATTTGTTACTGTTATATTGCACGAAAAGTATTTCTCGAAATTGTATAGACTGCGAAAAAACGAGATTATCACAGCAAATACAATGCTTTTATTGTTAATCCGATTGACAAAATGATAGAAGAATGGTACAGTACTACCGACAATCAACGCAAAGAATCTGTGAAAATATCCGCTCTGTGCGCGGATATTGCCCATCTCATGTAAAGGAGAGATACGAATGAAGCGTTCCGAAATCAACAAGGCTCTGCGTGAGCTGGAAGTCATGTGCGAAAAATACCACTGCTATCTGCCGCCTTTCTGCCACTTTACCCCGGAGGAATGGAAAACCAAGGGTCACGAGTATGACGAGGTTCGGGACTGCTGCCTGGGCTGGGATATCACCGACTACGGCAAGGGCGACTTTGACAAAATGGGTTTTTCCCTCATCACCATTCGTAACGGCAGCCAGACCATGCGCGACAAGTATCCCAAGGTCTACGCCGAGAAGCTGCTCTACCTGAAGGAGGGCCAGTATTCCCCCAACCATTTCCACTGGTACAAAACTGAGGATATCATCAACCGGGGCGGCGGAAATGTGCTGATTCGGGTGTATAACTCCCATCCCGACGAGTCTATCGATTACGAAAGCGACGTGACGGTACATACCGATGGCCGTACCTACATCGTTCCCGCCGGAACCCAGATCCGCCTGACCCCCGGCGAGTCCATTTTCATCCAGCAGTACCTCTACCACGACTTCGAGGTGGAGTCAGGCACCGGCGATGTGCTGCTTGGCGAGGTCAGCCAGTGCAATGACGATGCCAACGATAACCGCTTCAATCCTCCCATGGGCCGTTTCCCCGCCATCGAGGAGGACGAAGCACCTTACCGCCTGCTGTGCACCGAGTATCCCGCGGCGAAGGACTGAGAAGGAGGGAAAACGATGATTGACGTAGTAGCATTGGGCGAACTGCTCATTGACTTTGCAGCAAAATCCACGGATAAGAAGGGTTATCCCACCATGGTTGCCAATCCCGGCGGCGCTCCCGGTAATTTTCTCGCGGCGCTGAACGCCTACGGAAGAAAGACCGCCTTTCTAGGGAAGGTGGGCAATGACGCGTTTGGACATCTGCTGCTGGGGACTCTGGAGGAGGCCGGAATTGAGACGAAGGGCATCGTGGTAGATGGTTCCGTGTTTACCACCCTGGCCTTCGTGACCTTTGATGAAAACGGCGACCGCTCATTTTCCTTCGCCCGGAAACCCGGCGCGGATACCCAGCTAACGTGGGAGGAAATTGACAAGTCCCTCATTGACGATGCCAGGGTGTTCCATTTCGGCACCCTGAGCCTGACGGACGAGCCGGTTCGCACAGCGACCCAAAAGGCTGTTGCCTACGCCAGGGAAAAGGGAAAGCTCATCACCTGTGACCCGAACCTGCGTAAGCCCCTGTGGCCCAGCGAGGATGCGGCCCGGGAGCAGATGCTCTGGAGCCTCCGGCAGGCGGATGTGGTGAAGATCAGCGACAACGAGGTAGAGTTTCTGTGGAACTGCACCCCGGAGGAGGGCGCGGACAAGCTCCTAAAGGAGTTCGGCGTGTCTCTTGCCATGGTGACCCTCGGCCCCGACGGCTGCCTGCTGAAGACAAAGAATGCTTCTTTCCTTGCCTCCTGTCCCAAGGTGCACCCCATCGACACCACCGGTGCGGGAGATATTTTCGGCGGCAGTGCGCTGTCCCGGCTGCTGGAGCTGGAAAAATCCATCGATGCCCTGACAGAAGAAGATCTTGCCTACATCGGACGCTTCGCCGCAACGGCTGCCAGCCTGTCCACGGAAGTCTCCGGCGGCATCCCCAGTATCCCGGAAAAGGATGCGGTTTTGAAGGCTATGTAAGAAAAAACCCGGAGATTCCTCAGGATTTCCGGGTATTTTCACGCTTTTTGGCGTTTGGATGCGGGGCATCAGGCGAATTGACAAAAGAATCGATAAACCGTATAATGAGTACAAAAGCACAGAGCAAATGAAGGTGAGCTTTGGATATGGCGCAGAAACCACGCAACGCAGACTACATAAAAGAATATAACCGCAAAGAAGTCCTGCGCAACCTGCGGCACAACGCCATGAGCCGGGCAGAGCTGGCACGGGCCACGGGTCTGACCCGTGCGGCCACCTCCCTGATCGTGGAGGAATTGCTGAATCTTGGAATCGTGACAGAGCTTGCCCCGCAGTCCGTGGGCCGGGGCCGCAGTGCCACACCCCTTGCTCTGCGCCCCGACTGCTACTGTGCGCTGGCGGTGGAGCTGTCCAGAAAGGGCTGCAGTGTGGGCCTGTGTGACATGGCCGGGAATCTGCTTCAGCAGCGAAAGATTTCGGATCAGGACAATCTGGTGGGGGCCATCACCGCGGAACTGAATGCCATACTGGAAACCGTAGAGCGGGACAAGGTCCTGGGGATCGGCATCAGCTCCCCCGGCCCGCTGGACTGCGAAAACGGCCGGATTCTGAATCCGCCCCGGTTTGAGCACTGGCACGGGGTGGAGATTAGCAGGCTTCTGTCCGAAGCACTGAATATGCCGGCCTATCTGGAGCACGATGTCTGTGCTCTGGCGCTGCACCGGCTGGAAACGGGTCAGAGCCAAAATTTTATGCTGGTGTTGGTTGATATCGGTATCGGCGCAGCCATTATTTCCGACGGAAAGAAAAATTCCAAATACTTCACAGGGGAACTGGGCCACACCACCATCCGGTTTGACGGACGGCTCTGCGCGTGCGGGAACCGGGGCTGCCTGGAAACCTACGCCTCCATCCCGGCGCTGCTGGAGGGCTCGGAATTCTCCGATTGGGATGACCTCATGGATCATGTGGGCAGCAATCCCGACGCAAGGCTGCTGCTGGATCAGGAGGCGGTATACCTTTCGGCTGGTCTTATCAATCTGCTGAACCTGATTCCCGTGGATACCATCTATCTGGCGGGAGATATCTGCTACCGTTATGAGCTGCTGGCGCAGCGATTGCAGAGGGAAATCCGTGCCAAGGCACTGGATCGGAGCAGAGGGAATCTCAAAATCTACCCATCCAGCCAGGATCCAGGCGTAGGCCTTCTCGCGGCGGCGGATGTTGTCTTTTCCAGATTTTTCACCGTATAACTTCGGGACGGCCTGGATGCCTTTGACAAAAGAACAGAAAAACAACGCAAGCATAAAAGAAGGGGGAAACTGGCATGAATCACATTCGCAGAAGATTCGCCTCCATAGCAACCATTGTCATGGCTGCCGTCCCGCTGCTGATCACAATTTACCTGTTGTTCTGGAGCCCCAGTGATTTATCTGCCAGCCGGACGGGGAATCAGCGGGTGTTTGGCGCAACCTATATGACGATGAACAATCCATACTTCCAGACGCTGGACACACAGATCCGGGCGTTTCTCGAGATTCGTGGGGATGTACTGCTCACCCGGGATGCCGCTATGGATCAGCAGCGGCAAAACCAGGAGATTCAGGAATTGGTGGATGCGGGTGTCTGTGCCATTTTCATGACGCCGGTGGAATGGGATACCTCAAAAGACGGCGTCCAGATTGCTGCCGCTGCGGGGGTGCCGGTTATCGTGGTGGATGCCCCGATACAGGACTCAGAGCTGGCAGCCTGCTCGGTGTTATCGGATAACTATCAGGCGGGGGTGCTGTGCGCCCAGCACCTGCTGTCTGTCCGGGATCGTGCCAACATTCTCCTGCTGGAACACATCTCAGCCCGCTCCGGCGCGGATCGCATTCAAGGCTTCAAGGACACCATTGCAGGGCATGAGGGCTTTGTCATTCTGGGTTCCGGCGAATCGGATGGGCAAATCGAAAACGCCATGCCGGTGATGGAGCAGCTTCTGCGGCAGTATCCGGATGCCGATGTCCTGATGGCACTGAATGACCCCAGCGTCTTCGGCGGACTGGCGGCGATTCAGGGAGCAGGCCTGTCGGAGCGGTTTTTGGTGTACAGTGTGGATGGCTCCCCGGAAGGAAAGGCTATGGTCAGCAGCGGCTTCCTCACGGCAACCTGTGCCCAGTTCCCCTCCCGGATTGCCGAGGAAGCGGTGAATCAGGCGTATGCCGCCATAGCCGGCGGCTGCGAACGCAGTGAGATCATCGTCCCGGTAGAGCTGTTGACAGAAGAAAATGTGGATCAATATGGGATAGATGGGTGGCAGTAATGAAAACAGAACGAAATCTGACAAACCTTGCTGTGGCGATGTTCGCACTGAACTTATCGATTCTCTCCTTTTATTCGTTGATCTGTGTGACCACCACTTTTCGGATATGTGACAGTTTGCGTGCACATGATTTTCTGACTTCTGTGCGGCAAATACCCCGCTATCCCTGGCAGATGCCGGTTCAATCCCTCGGCTTGTATGCTGTGCTGTTCGGGGTGAGTTTTTTCAAGATTTTCCGTCCTATAGAGTATTTTCCCTTGCGGGTTTTTGTCTGCGCTGCAGAAATCGCCCTGTGCGCTGGAATTATTGTCTCTTTGAATTTCTATTACAGCGGTGTGGCCCTGCTTGTACTTGCTGACCTGGTTCACTATATGCGCAGCAATCGGATGCGGCTGTGTTTTATCGTCATACTCAGCCTGATGTTTGCCTTTGGCCGCTATGAGATCGTGGAACAGTTCACAAAGAGCATCGCCTTTGACGCCTACCTCGGATACTATAACCCGATGATCCAGAGCTGCTTTACCGGCTTGGAAAGTCTGATGGTCTGTCTGAACATTATCCTGTTTGTTCTGTATATGATTTTGCTGTTTACCAGCCAGAAAGAAGAAAACGCCCGCATTCGCAAGCTGAATGAACAGCTGAATCAGGCCAACGACCAGCTTCGGGATTATGCTGTAAACATGGAGCGCATGACGCAGATGCGGGAACGAAACCGGCTGGCCCGGGAGATTCACGATACCCTGGGACATACCCTTACCGGCATCATCATGGGGGCAGACGCGGGACTGGCTCTAATGGATGTTGCCCCGGAGGAATCCAGGAAACGGATACAGGTTGTCGCCCAGTCCGCCCGTGACGGACTGACGGATGTGCGCCGCTCCATCAAAGCACTGAGGCCTGACGCGTTGGAGCGTTCCTCTCTCGCGGAGGCGCTGGAGGGGATGATCGGGAATTTTCGCCTCACTACATCCGCACAAATTGCCTATGATCAGGAGGCAGGAAAGCTGAATCTGGATTCGGACGAAGAGGACGCGCTGTATCGGGTTGTGCAGGAGGGACTGACGAACGCCGTCCGTCATGGCAGGGCTGACCGCATTTCCGTCCGGGTCACGAGAACCGGGGATTTGGTCACTGTCAGCATCCGGGACAACGGCACCGGCTGCGCAAAGCTGGAGGAAGGCTTTGGACTGCGCCACATGCGGGAACGACTGAATATGCTGGGCGGCACCCTGTCCTATGGGAATCTGGATTCGGATGCACAAGACGGATACACAGGCTTTTTCATTACTGTGGGCTTGCCCATCAGAAACAAAAAGGGGGAGTAATCTGTGATTAAGGTTTTGATTGTAGACGATCAAGAGTTATTTCGCGAGAGCTTAAAGGTAGTTCTGAGTGTCAGCGAAAATATCCGGGTGACCGACGCAGTATCCGGTGTATCCCAAGCGCTGAAAAGCGCGGAGCAGGAACGCCCGGATGTGGTTCTGATGGATATCCGTATGCCCGGCATGGACGGCGTGGAGGGAACCAGACTGTTCAAAAAGCGGTGGCCGGATGTGAAGATCATTGTCCTTACCACCTTTGATGATGACGAATACATATTCGGGGCGCTGAAAAATGGAGCAAGCGGTTACCTTCTGAAAGGAAGCAGCATTGCCAAATTGTCTGAGAGCATCCGAATCGCCTATGAGGACGGCGCGATTATCACGCCCACAGTAGCCACAAAGGTGATCCAGCAGTTTTCCCACATGGCAAAAGGCTCCTCCCGGCTCCAGGTGGACAAAGAAGCCGTCAAGGATATCAGCAGGAGCGAATGGCAGATCATCCAGACCGTGGGGAGCGGAATGTCCAATAAAGAGATTGCCCAGGAGCTTTCCCTATCCGAAGGGACAGTTCGCAACTCCATCAGCAACATCCTGTTCAAGCTGGGTCTGCGGGATCGTACACAGCTGGCAATCTGGGCCGTACAAACCGGGGCGGTGAATCGACCGCTATGAAAAAACGGTTTCTAAAACGATATGCAGCGGCACTGCTGATCCTGATGCTGTGCCTTTGCCTGACGGGGTGCGTTGGCAATCAGGAAACCGTACTCACCATCGGCGTGTATTCGGGAAGCTACTGGAATACACCCAATGGAAATTGCTATCAAATTCTGGACGATGTCATCACCTTATTTGAGCAGTCACATCCCGGTGTGAAAGTGGAGTATGTCAGCGGCATTCCCGCAGACGATTACAGCGAGTGGCTGTCGGGGCAAATTCTGAAGGGGACAGAACCGGATTTGTACTTTGTGCTCCCGGAGGATTTTGATCTTCTGGTATCTTCCGGGGCACTGGCGCAATTGGATGAACGGATTGTCGGCGATCCGGCGTTTGACACATCTGCCTATTATGAGCCCTGTCTGCGCTCAGGGCAGTCCGAAGGCCGCCAGTACGCCCTGCCCCACGAGAGCGTTCCCACCATCATGTTCGTAAATAAGACGCTGCTGGAAGCCAACGGTATTGATATGCCGGACAATGATTGGACCTGGGACGATTTTTACAGCATCTGCCAGCAGATCACCAATGTGGATCAGTGCCAGTACGGCGTATATGGCTACTCCTGGCTGGATGCCATGTATTCCAACGGTGCATCATTGTTTTCTGAAGACGGGCGAAGCTGCTATCTGGCTGAGGATACTGTCCAGCAGGCCATTCAATTTACAAAGCGGCTGGGGGAACTGAACGGTGGCTACAGTGTTTCCGTTCGGGACTTCGATTTGGGACGGGTAGCCTTCCGGCCCCTCCTTTACTCGGAATACCGGGCCTATCAGCCCTATCCCTGGCGGGTAAAGAAATACTCTGCTTTTCAGTGGGACTGTGTCAGTATGCCCGCGGGCCCTTCCGGCTCCAATATTTCTGAGCTTCACACCATGATGCTGGGCATCAGTTCCCGCACCCGCCACGAGGAACTTGCCTGGGAATTATGTAAACTATTGTCCATAGACGAGAATGTGCAGCGGGAGCTTTACACCCATTCTCATGGCATTTCTCCACTCCCCGCTGTTGCGGAGGATCCCGAGCTGCTGCTCCAGATTCACCATGACATCCCAGAAGCCAGTGGCTTCTCCCCTGAGATGATTCACCGTATTATGAGCAACGCCGTGGTTGCACCCAGATTCGATGCGTACAGCCAGGCGATGATTATGGTGGAGAGCGCGATACAGGAGGCAGAAAGCAATCAGCTTGGACAGAGTGGGATGCTCATTGCCCAGAGTGACATCAACATTTTTCTGAACAAATCATAGCGTTTTTTGCAGAGCAAGGGCCTGCCTGAAAAATCCAGGCAGGCCCTTGCTCTGCGTTTTGCATAAAAAACAGGAGTTGGTTTTTCCAAATTCGATAGACAATTTGGAAAATCGGAAAAAACATGACAAATGTAATCTGTAACTTATGACAAACGGCACTGTATATAATCTGCATTTTTTGTATCATATAGACAGATATTTGTTAAGCGACAGAGCGAATAGAAGGGGGGCGGTGCAATCGGATGCGTACCTATTCTATCGTTTTCCTGGACATTGATGGAACCCTGCTGGACTCCCGGCATCAGATTATGCCCTGCACCCTCAATCGTCTGCAATATCTGCACAGGCGAAATGTCCCCATCATCCTGTGCTCGGCACGCTCACCCGGCGGTGTGAATCTGATAGCCAAACAGGTAGGCCTGCACAGCCCGGTGGCCTGCTACAACGGCGGACTGGTTTACGACGAAAACAGTGCCATACTGC